>CAZMPT010000050.1:0-7130 GCA_964568285.1 uncultured archaeon
TTCAATAATTTTCTATCAGCCTTGAAAGGTTCTTCGGCTTCAAAAGATTCTGCATCTTTGAAAGTATTAAATGGACATTCAACACAATACCATGCTCTTTTTTTATCGCTCCATTGAAGAGTGGCACTACATTTACAATTTGGTCCGAGTGTATAGTTAGAGGAATTAAAAGAATCATTAAATCTGCGTGTTACTTCTTCCCAAACTTGCGGTGCAGCACCCCATTGTTCTCTTGCTGCCTCTACCGAACCAAGATGATTCGCAACAGCAAGCATATTTGTTACAGCATTTTCAAAGGAATGATTTTCTGCCATCCACTTATCTTGGAAGTCATCATCTTCATCAAAATCTTTGTTTGAGTATAAATTTCGCATTTGTATATTACGATAACATCTAATGCATACCATTACTGGACGGCGTTTTTTAGGTAATGAAATTTCAGTCAGTGGTCCTCTTGCGCCACAAATCTCACATCTTCCATCTCTTCCATGTTTTAGTGGTTTTGGTTGTGGCATCATATTAATTTTCACCTCTGCTTTTAGAAATAAGCCATTTATTTTCTTTCCAATGTGTTAATCTCCATACACCCTTGTATTTTCCTGTTAATATCTTGAACTTCCAGTTATTTGAACTTTTATTTATGGTTTCATATCTTCCGGAAGTGTCAATTTTGACATCTCCTGCACCATATCCAGATTTTATAGTTCCTTCCCACTTGCCATATTCCATTGAATGGTCTGGTGTTTGGATAGCAAGATGCCTTCCCGAAGTAGGCATTCCTTTTGGTATTGCCCAAGATTTTAATGCTCCGTCATCTTCCAGTCTTAAATCAAAGTGTAATCCCGCTCTGTTAGCATCGTGACGATGAACCATATAAAATTTTTCATCACTTTCTGTTCTAAATTCTTCTGCTGCAAATGAATCTTGTTTTGCTATTAACCAAGGAGACCCATTCACATCTATTAAATCTAAGTATTTTGGAAAAGTTTGTAGTGCTTCCGCAGGGTCATGTCCAATCCCTGCAATTTGTGTTGGGCTGGCAGGATACCTCGCTATTTCAGCCAAATGTAATCCTGAACCACATTTCCAACAACTCATATATCTTCCCACCTCACTCGTAGAACTTCGTAATCTTTATGAAAGTTTTCATAGACCCATGCATCAACATATTGACTACTATTTTCAATTCTTTCTTGAAATTCGTCTATTATCTTTCTTTTTCCGAAGTTATCCAACGCATCTTTTGACACTGACACTTTAGTTGGAGTTCCGTCTGCTATCAAATATCCTCCTAATTCCATTTTATCTCTGAATGATTCTGTCGCAAACGATTCTGCTAATAAACCTTTTAGTAATGGATTTCTTGGTTCGTCTGGTTTAGCACCAGTGATAGCCCACCATAAAAGTTCACCTTCATTAACACAATCTCCACAAATAAACTCACTTGGTTCCTCCCACGACCCTAAACTTCCTTCATCTACTTGTAAAAGCCCACCTTTAGAACTTTTAATACCACATTGGATGCAAGCAGTATGCCAAGAAGGGACAGTCCAAAAAGTCATTTGCTCTCCAATTTCATCATACCAGTGCATTCCAGAGGTAGGAGGCCAATGTTCCTTCCTTCTTTCGGTCCCAATTGCTCCGCTTGGTTCTTCACGAGGGTAGTCATCATAAACAGTGGGGCGTTCTTTATCATAATAATTCGTAGATAATCCCTCTTCTTCTCGTAGTTTTTTAAGTTTTCTTCCAAAAGCAGACTCATCTTCCATCTTTCTCGCTCTTTCTTTACGACCACATAAGCAAGTAGTTGTTGGTTTAGGGTCTTTTCCTTTAATCATAACTTTTCTTCCATAATAATGGCCGCAGTCATCGCAATAATGAGGACCTTTTGGATTTTCCGGCTCATCTTCAGCCTTCAGGGATTCTTGTATAAGTTTATTTGTCTCTGTGAATACTTCTCTCCAATCTGAAAGTTTATCGGGTTTCATTTGGTTGGATACAGTATCAAGAATATCAAAGTGTGTTTCTCGTGGGACTCCCACATAACGGATGGAAGTGATTCCCTCATCGTAAGTGAATCTTCCATGAGATTCAGGATTAACAATATATGACGGCACTATACTTCCCGCCTGTCTGCAATCATAATATATCTTTCTTCCAAATAGACTGAAACCATTTTTTACGCAGTTTTTGTAAGGGGATGGGGAAGTTCTGGCTGCAAATTCTTCTGCATCTTTTACTTTAGTTATATCATCAGGGTCATCAGGGAGGGGCAGAATACCCGCATTATCCCAGTGGGTGGTGAAGAAACCTGCCCATGTTTCATCATCTAACGGAACTTCTACACCATTTCTGATAATTCTCGTAGTCATAATATGGTAATGATTACAATCAGGTGAACAATTTTGAACTGGAGCGAATTTTACAATATACCCTTCCATATAATTACTGTCATCTAATATTTTATCACCAAGAACGAAGTCATAAGAACGAACTTTGCTATGCAAAGGCAAAATGTTTGATTCATCTTCACCTTCAGACTCAAAAAAATAGTATTTTTGCTCATCTAATTCAATATCAAAATCCAACGGGTAGCCTAAATAGACATTAGCACAGATAGGGCTACAAAAAAATCTAAAACCTATCGGTGTCGGATAACCTAAGTTACAATCTGGTTGTCCACAGGTATTACAGTCCCGCTTTCTTTGAAAAACATCAGGATTTTTCATCAGGTAATGTCCCCCATTTTTGCCAAAAATCTAAAAGAAGTAAATGTTCATGCGGATGGAAGAAACAGTTACATGAATCGTGGACTTCATATCGTAAATAATCTTTCAATTTTTCACCAGTTAATATCTCACCAGTTCTTCGGTCCAGAAATTTATTTGGATAATCCATACATCCACCTCATTATGCTGTTGGAGGATTCCTGCGTTCATCCCAATTTGGTGTTGCTTGGCTTGGGTCCATTCCAATTCCTGCAATTTCATCTGGAGATGCAGGATAACGGGAGATTTGATACAAATGCTGTCCCGAACCACATTTCCAACATGAATTAAATACTTGATTACCCTCTGCGGTCTCTGCACTAAAAGATTTAGCCTTTTTAGAGTCGTATCCACATTCTGCACAAAATACTTCTGCATCCTTTTTAGAATCTGATGTTGTCCAATTGCCTTCACCCAAATTATCATTTATCATGATTGCGAATTCCCTTCCACAATTTTCAACATGATAGTCATAGGCTTCTTTAGCATCTTTTAATGTATCATGGTCCTCCACACCCCAATCCGAGTCCATACTACCATCGTCTTGTAATTTGATAACAGACCAAAATGGTGTTCCATCAGATATGTGTTCTGCGTGATGTTTTTCTCGCATCTCATCATTAGACCATTGAATAAAACTCAATTGTCCATCTGGATGTCGATGTGCTGGCTCATCTTCATATTCTTCTTGCACCCATTTATTAAAAGTGACATTTTTTCCATGTGTTCTAAGTTCATCATCTGCCCAATCTTTGAAAGATTCTGCATTAAAGGAAGCCATATTTCGCATCATCCCAATATATTCTATCTTAGCAGTAGCGACTTTTTGGGTTCCGTGTTTTTCATAAACGGCACTAACGGCAGGACCGTGACGACCCATAGAATCATGGGATTGTCCAAGGTTTCTCATGTCAATTTCTGATGCTTCTTCCAATTCCTGAATGATTTGAATAATTTCTCCATAACTTATCGTGAACCAATTTTCTTCAGACATCCATACATCTTCTACTCCATAATCTTCGGCATCTTCAGCAGAAAACTCTGCATCCATTTCATAGCCTCTAAGATAGGTCATGGCATTTTCTCTCATCCATTGGCCTTCGCACCCATCTCCACAGAAAGCGTAATCTCCATCATCTCCCCACTTATTCCATAAGGTAATTTCTTTCATTCCATGCGGCCACTCATCACTTCCTATACCACAGTTTTGGCACTGGAGTTCTCCATCTTCGGCCTCTAAGTAATAAAAACTGCCCTCATTTATTACATTCCATTTAATTGCACAATGGTTACAATCTGCCCAATCACCCTCTACGATAGAATCTCCGCCACAAACTGGACAGGACATCATGTTTCCATAAAATTCTGCCTCAAATGATTCTGATAACATATTTAGGGCTTTTTCGGTGCGCCATTCGTCCAAAAATTCATCCCATCGAGTATCATAATCTTCAAATTCTTGGCCCTTGCTATATTCTATCCACTCACGATACATACGCAATTTCTGAAGGGTAATCGGTAATGGCATGATATTACTATCACGCCACGACTATATCAATTTAATTGATAGCCCTTTTATATCGTCTGGCAGAGCAGTTTGAGCCATCATTTTTGTGTGCAGGACTTAGAATCGGATTTAAGGAGTAAAATGTAGTTGTTTTACTACCAGTATAAATCATTCGGGCGTAGATAGCACCCTGTTTTCGTAATACTGTCAGTAGTTGTCTTCTGGAGGGCATCACATATGTAGATTTATGTGTAGCGAAGAAGCGATTCAACAACTGTGACCCTTCCATAGCCATATCTGCATCTTTAAGTATAGTCAAAGCATATGATACAAACTCTTCTTCTGATTTCCTCAACTTACTCATACCTTTGCATAAGTGGATGACCTATTTAAGAATTAACTATTCCTTACCCAACTCTCTTCTTACTTGGCAGCGTATCTTGGCAAATAATCCCGGACCTATCTTTTTAGGTGTAGTTCCGGTCACCACCATGGCCTTTGCTCCATCTGAAGGGCGTATTAATTTCCACTTAATGTGTTTATTTATTGTCATTTCAACAATTTCCAATTCCATTTCTTTTACAAACATCTTCTTCAGTTTCTTTATCCACTTATTTACACTCATTTTTTCTCCCATATTAGTTCCACCTGTATATGTTGTAATATGCCCACCCCATATAAACCCTGCGAATTGCGATAAGTGTAAATATCGGTAACAGCCAACTACTGGTAGTGATAAGTATGGGTGAGTGGCTAACTTTATTATTGATTGGATTTGGGATATTGATTATTACTTATCTTATCCATTTCTATATGATTTTCTTAATTAAAGATTCTAACCGCAAGATGTGGAATTCATCTCATGTGTCACATGGAGAATGGAAATATGAAGGATATAAATTAGCGGAGCCGAATTGGAATGGTGACCATTTATTTTTAGGTAGGTGGTTTAACAAGTTCAAAAGTTTGATTTCTTATCTTAATCCCTATAAGAAATAAGGAAGGGCCGTAAATCTCTACCGGACCCTCTATCAATATAATAATTTGAGGCCAAATTAAATGCACTTTATTTTCTAAACGCTATACTGGGAGCCTGTAATTTTGACTATTTTTACCACTACACAGCCACTCCTGCTCAGATTGTCATAAACCTACCGCAGTGAATTCTGAAGAACTTTAGTAGAAATCAAAATCTACCCGTAACAAACCTTTCATGTCTTGTCGGCTGGAGGCATAAGAACTCATTAATCCACTATAATTTTCATTTACTTGTTCTCTGTATCCTTCTTCCCCTTCACTGTATCCACTTTCTATTGCGTCTGATTTAGCCTTTCTTGCTAAGTATTCCATATGTTGCGACCAAGGCCATAACCATTCAGCACATGGATATGTATTAGGCATTTTTTGATTCATTAACCACATAATAAAGGTGCTAGTCTTTTTCTTATGCGCTGTATCTTCCTCCAAACTGCGAACCTTACCATCTGATTTCTCTGATGATGTAATCCATGTTGCATCCGTAGGAGTCATCCATGCTGAAAAAGGTTGGGAACTTCCATTCCTTCCCCCGTTTTTACACCATTGTAACCACCATAAATGGCCTCCCGTGCGTATTTGTATATCATCTGATTCCCAATAGGCTGCCGGACAAAAGAATTCTAACCCACTGCCATCAAATACTCCATAAAAATGTTGTATTTCTTCTTCGGGTGCTTCCCTTAATTTAGTTACTTCTTTCATTGTATCTGAAATTTCTCTGAGTATCTGCCCAACTTCTTCTTCTAAGTCATCATTATTCTGCATTTGTATCATTAATTCCCTCTCTGTGTCTATACCATATTCATCAAGGATGTCACTCACGAGTTCCTTAGTGCGTAATTCTGCCTCAAATTGTAAAATAAGTGGTTTTATTTCAAAAGGAATTAACACAGGATTTACTACTAAGCCAGTAAGTTCCTTGCTATGTAGTTTAGGAAGTAGCCTATTTGCTTCGCCTACCCAATTTATCAGACTGTTAATACGAAAGATAGGCATAGGATTACATAATCCGTTTTGATATTTGAATTAGTTGGTCTCGGTAATAATACGCAGCACCACCAATAAATAAAATGGTGATAGGGAACAAATATGATGAATCTACCCATGATTCACTCTCTTCCTCATCAGAATCCTCATCAGAATCCTCATCAGAACCACCTGAACCGCCTGAACCGCCTGAACTTCCAGCAGGTCCGTAATCAAACGATTCGTGTTCTATACCCAATCCACGACACGAGTCGTGCCATATTTCAATATCATCTTGTGCCGCAAGAAATTCAAGTGCATGGACAATATTATCTTCATCTAATAAAGTCGCTACTTCTTTACCATTCTCTATCTCTACCCAATTGTCATCTTCATCTTTCTCATAAAGTTTCCAATGCACATAAGGACCAAAACCAGATTGGAAACACCATCCGATTCCTTTATCTACATAATAACTTACCTCTTGAGAGAATACACCGTCTAAAACTCCCATCATTTGTTCCCTTTTCTTGTTGTAGTCTTCAAGAGCCGCATCGAAAGATTCAACATCTTCATAATCTTCTTGAACTGGAATAGTTTCATTCCATACAGAGGCTTCCTCGGCCCTGTATTGTTTTTTCATAGGTCTATCAAATACTCCATGTCCGAACATAGCATTGAATTGTCCCTCTTACTACTTTAAGTTGTCTAATTTTTGTCCTCTATTGTCTGTTTTTGTCCTCATTCCATATAACGCAACTATTGGTAACATCGCCAAATACGATTATCAATCGTTAGGGGCCGGACACATAATGGACAGATTTGGGGTATATCGGACATGAGTTGGACAA
>CAZMPT010000051.1:0-6842 GCA_964568285.1 uncultured archaeon
GATCGCCTGCTTTGCAAGCAGGAGGCCTCGGGTTCAAATCCCGACGGGTCCACCACTTTTCTAAAGATATTTTTTTATTCTATAGCTGGTACCCAAAATATGCGTTCGATTATTGCAGTATTGATTGCCTTACTGGTCGCTCTCCAGCCAATGCTTTCATTTGATGACGATAGTTCGCGTCAGGTTAACAATTTTAGCTTCTCTTCACAAACAGACTCAGAAGACGTGAATTGGTGGGAAGATACGAGAATGGACAAAGACAAGAATCGCATGCATGATATACTTGACATGGCATTGGAACAAGGTAAATTCATAGTGGATGGAAAGATTTCAGTTTTGGTTGATTTTGATCATATGCCAACTGAAGCTGACGAGGAATTGTTAATTGAAGAAGTTGATTTCATTCCGAGTTGGAGATTTCATCATATTCCTATTATCTCAGGCATGATTGATGTGGATAGGATTGAGGAATTGCTCGAAGTAGAGGGTGTTGTTTTTCTTACACTTAATGGAGAATTGCACGTATTGTTAGACAATGCAATTGGCATTCATCATGTAGATACAGTCTGGGATTTTGGTTATACTGGTGAAGGAATAAGTGTTGCGATTATAGATACTGGAATAGACCCAAATCATGTTGGTATCAACGATTTTGATGATGACCCCACCACGGCAGATCCTAAGGTTGTTGCCTTCTATGATGCACTAGATGACAGTGGTGACGATGGTAGTGGCACTACTCAAGCATATGATGACCATGGTCATGGTTCACATTGTGCAGGTATAACTGCAGGAACAGGATCAGTTGATGAAGGACCTTTGAGCACGGGAGAAAAGCCATATCGAGGTGTTGCACCGGATGCTACACTAGTTGGAGTTAAGGTTCTTGATGGAGGAGGAAGTGGTAGTTTTGCCGAGGTTATGAGAGGAATGGAATGGACTATTGACAATCAGATAAAATACAATATTCGTTCTGCATCAATGTCTCTTGGAGGTGCTTGGGTGGCTGAACTGACTCAAGAACAAGAAGAACGTGTTACTACACTTGCCAACGAAATGGTAGCTGCTGGAATCTCATTAATGATTGCAGCCGGTAATTCTGCTGCTTATGGTACTATAGGAACACCAGGTGCAGCTAAAGATGTAATCACAGTGGGTGCTACAGAAGACAGTCGTCAATTGGCAGTATATTCTAGCAAAGGCCCAACACATGAAGGCCAGATTAAGCCTAACGTGGCAGCTATAGGCTCTGCAGTTATGTCTGTAGAAGCAAACAGTGGCAATGGGTATGTGTCTATGTCTGGAACTAGTATGGCAACTCCCATGGTTGCAGGGATGGCAGTTCTTCTTCATCAAGCGAATCCAGATTTACAACCATTGATGATTCGTAGTATTTTGGAGACTACTGCAGAATATCGGTGGCTTAGTCATCCAGTTCGTCCCAACAACGATTATGGTTGGGGTTTCGTTGAGATGGACATGGCACTGGATGAAGCAATCAAATATGACGCTTCTATTTCTGTTGAACTTGACCCTGATACTCCGATGATTTATTATGAGGGTAATGAGACAGATGGTGGTAATGACACGTCGTCAAGATTCTTTGTACATGAAAATGGTCAATTATCCTTCAGTACGGTTGGTAACGTTTCTCATATTGAGTGGCGGAACATTCTGATAGAGGATGTCTGGCATTCAGTAGACTCTCTTACTGAAATTGATGTAATGGATACAGATCTTGGAACCGGTAATCATACAGTCTGGGTAAGGGCAGTAAGTTCTGAGGGAATAAGTGCCCCCATAACCATACCATTGAACATAGCAGATCCTCTTCCTAGTAAGCAAGAAGAAGTCCCCTCATTCTCTTTTGGTTTTGTAATTCTTGCCTCTACGATGGTTGCATTGTTCAAGTCTAATAGAAGACAAGTTTAGTCACCTTATTTTGTAAAAAACATAACGATTATATACACCCTTGACAGGGAAATACTATGCTGGAATTCAATGTGCCTTTGACAGATAAACCCGGTGAGCTGGCAGAAGTAGCTTCAGCGGTTGGTGATGGAGGAATCAACATCCTTGGCTGTGTTGGAATGGGTCGCTCCACTGCATCTGTAACTATGGTTACTGATGATGAAGAGGCCACATCTAAAGTCTTGGAATCGATGGGACGTAAGTTTGAAACTAACGAACTTATTCTCACAACTTTGCCTAACAATCCAGGTGCTCTTGCTGAGATGGCCACTAAACTGAGTGAATCTGACATTAATATTGTTTCTTTGTATATTATGAAGATGGAACAGGATGTGGCAGATATAGCACTGACCACAGACAACCCTTCAAAAACCAAGGAAATTCTAGGAATTTAGAGCCAATGAAGGTTGATCTCCATGGTCTACCTTTATCCGAAGCCAAGCTCCGAGCGCAGGTTGCGGTAGGTGAGGCTTGGACTAATGCGTTTACATGTATTGAATTGATACATGGTCATAATCTTGGTACCGCTATCAAGGATTACATTCAGCAGGATGATGGTCTCCGGAAAGACATGGAAACAGTATATCCCGAGATTCCAAGACTAAAATTAACAGATAATGGTCTTGGTTCTACAATAGTAAAGTTTAAACGACACTAATTTCTCCTAAACTATGGATCCTGCTGCATTACTTGGAATGTCAATAGTTTGTGCTATGGGAGCTATGTCTCCAGGCCCCAGTTTGGCAGTGGTTCTCAGAAATACAATTTCAGGTGGCCGTACACAAGGTGTAATGACTGGCATAGGCCATGGTATTGGGTTTGGAATCTATGCTTTTATTGCAGTAATGGGCTTGTCTGCACTTCTTCTCGCCAATGAGGATTTCTTCAATTTTTTACAGTGGGCTGGAGCCGCAGTTCTGTTTTGGTTAGCCTACAATATGTTGACGTATGATCCTTCCGGACCTTCTAAGGAACATGAAAGTGCTGGACGCAAAGGTTTTGCAGAAGGATTTATGATTGCCTTTCTGAATCCTAAGATTCTTGTTTTCCTAGTTGCTGTTTTCAGTCAATTTATAGACCCTAAAATGGAAGATACAGATCGTTTCATCATGGCTCTTGTGGCAGGGATAATAGACACGGTATGGTATGTTCTTGTTGCTGCAGTTTTATCAGGTACTCCTGCAATCGACAAATTAAGAGAAAATGCAGTTATCATAGATCGTTCAATAGGTACAGTCCTGCTAATTCTTGCATTTATGCTTATTCTGAGAACATTAGGAATAGACATATCTTAATATCTAGGACTAGCTAGAGTTTTCAATGTCCACAACTCATAGGGTTGTCTATGATAATTCATCCCAGTTATCAGGTATTGAAGATGAATCTGTGGATCTTGTTGTAACTTCACCACCTTACCCTATGGTTGCTATGTGGGATGAAATGTTTGGTGAACTAAACCAAGAAATATCAAATATGATGGATTCAGGTAAGAACGATGAGGCGTTTGAATTAATGCACAAGGAATTGGATAGAGTATGGGAATCCTTGTTTCGTGTTTTGAAAAATGGAGGAATTGCGTGCATAAACATAGGTGATTCTACAAGAACATTGGATGGCGTTTTCAAACTGTACAATTCACATTCTAGGATACTAAATTTCTGTATATCAATTGGTTTCGAATCTTTGCCGTCTATAATATGGCGAAAGTCAACCAATTCACCAAATAAATTTATGGGTTCTGGAATGTATCCAGTTGGTTCGCATGTAACGCTTGAACATGAGTACATTCTGGTATTGAGAAAAGGGCCTAGACGTTCATTTGATACTCCTGAGTCCAAATCCAATAGGAATAACAGCGCTTTTTTTTGGGAAGAGAGAAACAAATGGTTTTCAGACACTTGGTTTGATGTTCATGGAAAGTTGCAAGACATAGATACATCAAAGAGAAATCGCAGCGCAGCATATCCATTTGAGCTAGCATATCGTTTGATAAACATGTTCTCAGTCAAGAATGATTTGGTCTTGGATCCGTTCTTGGGCACTGGAACTACAACAAAGGCTGCCATTTGTTCAGAAAGAAATTCAATTGGTTTTGAAAGAGATGAAACACTTTCGGAATTGATAGAAAAAGAAATGAGTAAATGCCGTGAATTTTCCAATAATTATATTGATGAAAGATTAGATAGGCACTTAGAATTCATTGAGACTAGAATAGGATCAGGTAAAGAAGCTAAGCATAAATTGAGCAATCATGAAGGCCATTGTGTCAGTTCTCAAGAAGTAGATATCATTCTCAATAAAATATCAAATATCGAGGTGTCAAAATTGGAGTATGAAGTTTTCTATGAACCTTTAGGCCGTTGATTCCTGTTCGATAGAGTTAATAGTTTTCCATACCCATACCGGCCCTACTATTGCAGATACTCCTATTGAGATTGCAATGGAATACCAGATCCAAACAATGTCATATCCATTATTCGCAAAATAATAGGCCAGTGGAGCTGAGATCAATAAGACTCTTAGAGCTGTAATGACTAGAACTGGTAATCCTTGCCCTAGTCCCTGCATTATTCTTCCACAAGGCATTGCAATTCCAACGAAAGGATATGCAAAACAAAGGGTTCTGAGGGCCCCGACTCCTATTTCTTCAATAATAGGATCATCTGTAAACAGTCCCATAATATACGGTGCTGAAACAAAAACAATTAGTGAAGCAACAGCAACAATTGCAAAGGCTCTGCTAATGCCGTAGGCAATAATCTGTCTTACCTTGTCCATTCTCTTTGCTCCTGTAAACATTCCAACTGTTGTTACTAGACCCGTTGCAATTCCCATTATTGGCAAGAACATCAACATGTCAAGTCTACCCGAGATTGTGTATGCCGCTACAGCGTCTGGTCCGTAACCATCAACTAAAATGTAATTGAAAATTCCCTGACCAAATGACATGATTATCATAGAGATAGAGGATGGTATCCCTACCCATAGTATTTCTTTCATCAATTCGGTTGAGAACTCGAAATTACGGAGATTAAATGTAATGTACGCGTGGTCTTTCCAGAAAAGCATGTAAACAAATATTGAGAAGACCACCATCTGAGAGACTACACTAGCCGCAGCAGCCCCTTCAACACCCATACCAAGTCCAAAACCACCATATTTCTCCAGATTAAATATGAAGATTGGATCCAGAATTATGTTCAATACAGTTCCTATTGCAGCAACCATTACAGGGAATTTCATGTCCCCTTCTCCTGCTAAGATTGAACGGAATACAATAGAGAAAATAATGAAGATCATGCCATAACATGTTACTTTCAGATAACTCCATGATTCATCAAGCATTTCATCAGGAGCACCAAGTGCTGAAAGGACATCTTTTCCTAGTGCTAGACCACCTATGGTTAGCACGATGCCTAGAAAAAGTCCAAGTAATATTCCATGTTCAGCCGAATTGTCTGCCTTTCTCTTGTCTTCTGCACCAATTGCTCTCGATATTGATGAAGTAACTCCCGTTCCAACACCAAATGTTATCCCCATAACGAAAAAATAGAGTGGCATGTTAAAGGCAACAGCAGTTATTGATTCACCACCTAGCTGTCCAATAAACAGCATATCAACTATGGAATACATTGTCTGTATGGCCATTCCTGCCATAACTGGCAGAGCTATACTCCACAATGCCCTTTCAGGTTTTTCTAGAAATTCCTTTAATCGAGATTCGTCTTTGTCTTTCACTTATGGACAGCCTATTGATGACTATTTACAATAATTGATGAATCAAACAGCTAACTTTTTTGCCAGTATTTTCTCTAATTCTTCCGCATTGCCGTTGCAATTTTCTAGCTCTTTATTACTAACTATCAAGACATAATTTGTACTTGTTTGACCAACAATGCATGGTGTAATACCATTTGTGAATTTTATCAGTTTGTCTTTTCTCTCATTGAGATGGACCATTTCAATATCGATTCCCAAATTCTTCTGACATTTATTCCACACTTTTTTGTTTTTCCCACTAGTAATATCACACAATGCACAGTGTGAATTACTGAAAATCTTTCCTGACATGTACTTTAATTCACCAATAACTCCTCCGTCAGCGTGGTAGATACCTATAAGGCGGTTGATTCCTTCCATAGGATGAATATTGTGATTCATCTATAAAAATTCATGTTAATTGTATAAAAAGATTAGTTGCTAGTGCATAACTGATATCATACGCTTAATGTTATATCCCTGATTACAGGCTCAGAATTTAGTGAACTCTGACGAAGATAAGGAGGATATCAATCCTCCAACTGAATTGTATGCTTATCATGCTACCAGTTCGTTTGCAAATGATACTGCATTGCCCTATCTTAGTTACTTTGGGGTGAGGTTAGGAGCGTCTTTCGAGCAGATTGCATGGATGACTTCTCTGATGAGCCTCATACCCAATGCGTTTCAATATTTGTGGGGCTGGATCTCAGATAAGAAATCAGTAAGAACGTATTGGATTATTGGGGGTTCGATTCTAGCATCTTTGGCGCTCTACCGGTTGTCCCAAGTCCAGACTCCAAACGAGATGATAGTTCTAGTGGTAGTATATTCGCTGGCATTATCGATT
Source organism: uncultured archaeon (assembly GCA_964568285.1). GTDB lineage: Archaea > Thermoplasmatota > Poseidoniia > MGIII > CG-Epi1 > CG-Epi1. The sequence goes on from CAZMPT010000051.1 coordinate 6,581, forward strand.
ATCATACCTACTTGGTCAGCGCTTCAGGGAGATTGGATGAATCCCTCTAAACGGGGGAGCACATTGAGTAGATTCAATGTAATAGGAGGCTTAGCAGGTCTCATAGGTTCGTTGATTGCTGTCTATGTAATCTATGTTAACGAAGCGGATTCACCAGATTCTTTCAGAGTATTATTCGTGCTGGCTGCATTTGCGACTTTTTTTGGAGGCCTGATTCTAATTCGAGTACCTTATCGTGATCCTACCAAGACACCGGACCTGA
>CAZMPT010000052.1:0-6773 GCA_964568285.1 uncultured archaeon
GAGCATATGAACGCGTCTCATATGCAGACTTACTATTAGCAAGAGTTTCTAGGACCCAAAATTATGGGCTTTGGGGCTATGCTTCGGAATTAATGTCTAGTGGAGTAGCCTTATCAAAATCTCATCCAACAAGTGGCCGTAGAGTTCAATTTCCTTCATGGATTCGGAAAATGGGAGCTAGCCGTTTTCAAAGAGCATATAGAAATTCATTAGCTAAAAAAATTGGAAAAGCAACTCATCAATCGATAAAGGAATCTAAGATGGAACAAATAGCTGTAATATCTATTGTATGCAGAAATAATAGAAAAGAAGCTGCTAAAATAACCGGAAGATTAGAATTGGATGAAAATGAATTAGCTATCTTAATGGGAATTCCTAAAAAAGATAAGATTATATCTGAAATTATGGAAGAATCTCATGAATTTAGACAGGAAAGAGAAGTTGTTACCTTAGATTACAGACCTATTATTGATCATGATGAAAATGAAGAGCCAAAAAAGATAACTCCCAAAGCTGACAGCAAACAAAAAAGTCTATTCGAATTCTAATTCTAATTTCTGCTGATCGGAAACACCTAATCTACTTGCTGAAACACCCATCAACCTTATTGATTTTCCAGGCTTCCAATTTTCATATAATAACTTTTTGGCAACCTTAAAAATATCTTCAGATTTGTGGATTTCTCCTGAAACTGTCTTTTGTCTTGTGATGGTTTCAAAATTAGGCCATCTCAATTTAATTGCAACTGTCCGAGCTGAACGTCCAACACTATCCAAACTATCTGAAACTTCAGAACAAATTTTGGACAATTCTTCCTCAACCGTATCAATATCTGAAATATCTTTTTCAAAAGTAGTATCTGTTCCTTGTTGCTTAGGAATCCAAGGTGAAGTATCTACAGGTCTATTGTCTATACCTTTTGCTTTATTCTTTAAATTGACTGAATGCTGCCCAAAAACAGGAAGTAATTTTTGAATATCTATAGAAACTAAATCGGAACAAGTCTCAATTCCTAATTCATTCAGCAATAATGCAGTTTTGGGACCTACACCATATAATTTTTTAATTTTAAGAGGAGACAAGAATTTAGACTCAGTCCCAGGTAGAATAACTGTAAAACCTTCTGGTTTTTCAAAATCAGAAGCTATTTTGGATACTAATTTGGAAGTGGACAAACCCAATGAGGCTGGTAAACCTGTTTCATTTTTGATTCGTTTAAGGATGCTCTTAGCTAAAGCTGGAGGATTTTTTTGTGGAGTTATATCTACAAACGCCTCATCCACACTCATTTTTTCCAACGCACCATAAATAGACAGGATTTCCATAACTTTCAAAGAACAAGAACGAATTAATGCTCGATTTGAAGGAACTAATTTTAAATTTGGACAAATCTTAAGAGCTTTGTGTACAGGCATTGCAGAACGAATACCTAAATCTCGAGCCTCATAAGATGCTGAAGCAATTACTCCTCGCTTACCTAACTTACCTCCACCAACAGCCAATGGAATTCCTTTGTCTTCTTGATTCTCTAAAATATGAACATTAACAAAAAATGCATCCATATCCAGATGCAGTATTGCGCGAGGCCAAACTATTCTTTTCACTTTTTTTATGAGTACTACCTATTTTTAAACACACAGCCCTTGTTTTACTATGGAACAAGGCATGACAACCGGTCGCCCAGCACACATGATGTCTTTTGCAGATTCAGTTAAAGGATGTATGCAAAAGTCGTTTACAATACAAGGTAGAGCATCAAGATCAGAATATTGGTTTTTCGTTTTATTTAATATTCTATTGAGTATGGGATCTCTATTTCTTCACCCTTTAGTAGGATTGATAACATTCGTAACGCTACCTGCGTCAATTTGTGTTATGATACGTAGATTTCATGATTTAGATAAATCTGGATGGTGGTTCTTACTTGGATTTATTCCACTTATTGGTGGACTTATTCTGCTATTCTGGTTTGTATCAGAAGGCACAGAAGGTCCTAACTATTATGGTGAAGTCCCGACCAATACAATTTAAGAAATTACAAATCTTTACCAATTATTAGGTGGGAATCACCTTTAAGCCCCCAAGCTCTAAGCTAAATAATGGAAATTGACCCTTGGGCTAGTAAAGGTGTCCAGAACTACAAAGAAATATGCGAAAAATTTGGTTTGGATACGGTTGACCATACCAAATTACCTAGTCCAACGCGTTTACATCGTAGAGGAATAATATTTGCTCATCGAGATTTAAACAATATTCTAGAAGCAAGAAAGGCCGGTAGACCTTTTGGCGTTCTATCTGGATTAATGCCTTCTGGCCAAATACATTTAGGCCACAAAATGGTCATTGATCAAGCTAAATGGTTTCAGGATTTAGGTGGGGATGTGACAATAACTGTTGCTGATTTAGAGGCTCATGCTACTAGAGGTTTAAGTCTTGAAAAATGTCGGAAATATGCGATAGAAGAATACATTTCCAATTATGCTGGAATGGGACTTGATCCTGACAAAACAACTATTTATTTTCAATCAGAAAGACCTATTGTACAGAAATTAGGGTTTACGTTAAGTAAAAAAACAAATTTATCTGAAATGGAAGCAATATATGGTTTTTCTGGCGAAACTAACTTGGCGCATGTGCAATCTCCATTAGTACAGGCTGGAGATATTGTTCATCCTCAATTAGATGAATATGGTGGTTTGAGGCCTATTGTAGTTCCTGTTGGAATTGATCAAGATCCACACCTTAGATTGACTAGAGGGATGGTCTCAAAAACAAACTGGTTTAATGTCAATAAGAACAAAGCTGGAAATATTACAATTGGATTATCAATACAAGACAATAATCAAAACTCAATGGGAATACGGGAGGACGGAGGAATAGACAAAAGTCAAAGGCAAAAAATAATTGACAAGGTAATATCTGCAATAGGAAAAGCAGGCTTTAGTCAAACTAATGCCAATCCTAAACACGGAACTATTGAAGTTAAAGATGCCACTTACGACAACCAAAACGAAATAAAATATCAATTACTGAAATTAGAAAGAAAAATGGGTGGATTGGGACTTATGCAACCAGCATCAACATATCATCAATTTGCTATTGGAATGACTGGAGGTAAAATGAGCTCAAGTCAGCCTGAAACTACCATATTTCTAAACGATTCTATGAAGGACATTGAAAAGAAAATAAAATCATCATTCTCTGGTGGACAAGCAACTGTTGAAGAACACCGAGCTAAGGGAGGAAATCCTGATGTTGATGTAGCATATCAGTATCTCCGATATTTCTTTGAAGAAGATGATAAAGAACTTGAAAGAATAAGAAATGAATATGTAGCTGGTGATTTACTAACAGGAGAAATCAAAGCTATATGTATCGAAAAAGCTTCAGAATGGATGACTAAACACCACGAACTCAAAGATCAAAACCAACATTTGATTAATGACTTTCTAAAATAGTTGTTTTACTAACTTCTCTACCTAAAATACGAGGCATAGTCTCAATCAATGCACTTTGCATTTCTTTCACTGATATATTATAACCAAATTTAGACAAGGAAGTATGCTTACCCAAAGGTAAACCACAACCTTCAACCGATTCAATTCGCCCTTCAGGTGTATCTAAATTTATATCAAATCCATGTCTCGAAACCCATTTACTGAACGCTAAACCAATACTTGCTACTTTGTATCCATTAAACCAAACACCTTGCATAGTTTCGTCTCTATTTCCCTCAACTCCAAATTTTGATAAAGAAGAAAGTATCCATTCTTCAATGGTTGTTATCACCGTTCTAACTGATTCTTCTTTCCATCTGAAAATAGGATAACCAACCAACTGTCCAGGTCCATGCCATGTTAATCCACCTCCACGATCAACAGTAGATGATACAAAACCTTCTGGAGCTTCTATATTATCAAGCATACTTCTACGGCCTATTGTAACAATTTCAGGATGTTCTACAAAAATCAAAGTGTCTTCTATTTCATCTTTTATTCTTTTTCCCTGCAAACTCATCATCAAATTATCTATATCTTGATGTGTAGAGTTACCTGCTTGAATAATTTCGATAGAAATCATTTTGAAATGTGAATAGCATGACCTAGACCTGCAAGTGCAGATTCAGCAAATGCTTCGGTTAAGGTTGGGTGGACATGTATTGTACCTGCTATATCCTCTAATCTAGAACCCATTTCTAGAGCATGTGCAAATTCACCAGATAATTCTGAGACATGCGACCCTACTGCATGAATTCCAAGAATTACGTGATTGTCTGAGCGGGCAGTAATTCTAACAAAACCACCATCTGAACCTGCATCCATAGCTAATGCTCGGCCACTTGCTGCAAATGGGAATTTGCCAACTACTACATCAATTCCTTCTTCTTTTGCATCCTCTGGAGTAAGTCCTACACCCACAATTTCAGGATCTGTGAAACATACTGCTGCAATTGATACTGGTTCGAAAGCCAAACGATGTCCTGCTATTATCTCAGCTACCATTTCGCCTTGAGCTGAGGCCTTATGCGCTAACATTGGTTCACCTACAACATCTCCAATAGCCCATACATTCTTCATTGAAGTATGGCACTGTTTGTCTACTTTGATGAATGGTCCATCCATATCTACGGCCATCTTGTCCAAACCCCATCCTTGCGTGTTAGGTTTCCTCCCAACAGTAACAAGTACCTTGTCTGCTTTGATTTTGTTATCTTTACCGTCTGAATCCGTATATTCTACAGTAGTTACTTTTCCCTTAGTAGTAGCTCCTTTAGCTTTGGCTCCTAAATTAACTGTAACTTTATGCTTCCTAAGCCACATATTGATAGGTCTAGTCATTTCCGAATCATAAATTGGCAATATTTGTTCTAAAGCTTCAATGAAGGTTACTTCTGAACCCAATTTACGATAAGCTATCCCCAATTCAAGACCAATATATCCTGCTCCAATTACTACTAATTTTTTAGGAACTTCATTTAATTCAAGAGCTTCTGTTGATGAAATCACATTATCATCAAAAGGCATGAAAGGCAATTCGACAGATTTGGACCCATTAGCTAGAATCACATGCTCTGCGTTGATTATCCACTCTTTTTCACCACCACTTACTTCACACGTTTTAGCATTTCTAAATTTAGCCCAACCTGATATCAACTCAACTTTTGCCGCCTTTAGTAAACCTTCAACACCTTTATTCAACTTAGTAACTATGGACTCTTTCCAATTCACTAGTTCTTTCATATTAACTTTAGGTTTACTAGAAACACTAATGCCCATTATGCCTTTGCCTGAATGCTTTTCAATTTCCTCAAAAGAAGATGCTGCATGAATAACTGCTTTGGATGGAATACAACCTCGAATCAAGCATGTGCCACCAGCTCTAGAACCTTCCACAATCACAGTATCTAATCCAAGTTGACCTGCACGAATAGCTGCCACATAGCCACCTGGGCCAGCGCCTACCACTAAAACTTTACAATTACGGATTTCAGCCATAAAACCTCACATGAAAATTGTAGCAGGATACTCAAGCATAGATTTCAATTCTTGGATAAGTAAAGCGCCATCATACCCGTCTATTATTCGATGATCAAAAGAAGAAGTCAAATTCATCATCTTCCGAACGACTATTTCTCCTTCTCTAACGACTGCCCTGTCTCTTGCCGCATGAATACTAACTATTGACACCTCGGGATGATTAATTATTGGAGTTGCTCCTAAGCCTCCCATTAGTCCTAAGCTTGTTATTGTTATTGTTGAGCCAGTTAATTCATCTACAGTAGCTGTCTTGTCACGTGCTGCAGATGTAACCCTTCTCAACTCATTAGCAGTATCCCAGACATCTCTAGCTTCAGCGTGCTTGATTACAGGAACCATCAAACCATCATCTGTTTGTGTAGATATACCCACATGAACGGCCTCATGCCTCAATATAACTCCTTTTTCTTCATCATATATTGCATTACACTGTGGGAATTTTCTTAATGCTTTAATCAAACCTTGAACAATAAATGGAAGATATGTTAACTTTGGTTGGTCCTCGGACCTTGTAGAATTCAAATGTTGCCTTAAACTTTCAAGTTCAGTAACGTCTACTTCTTCAAAATATGAGAAATGTGCTGCACTGCGTTTGCTAATAGCCATTTTTTCAGCTATCTTTCGACGTAACCCAATAACTGGAACTTCTTCGACGCCAGTCATTTTCACTCCAGATTGAACTGCTGCAAGACGACCGCCACCTGAAATAAATGAATCTAAATCATCATGAGAAATGCGACCTGCCGGACCGGTACCTGGTACTTGTGACAAATCAACACCTGCTTCTCTTGCTCTTCGCCTAACTGCTGGTGAAGCAAGAGGTTTAGTTCCTGAAGTTGTAATTGGTGTTGGTGTAGAAACTGGAGCTGGTTTAGCCAAAGGTTCTGGTGATTTTACAGAGGCTGGTTCCGGTTCTGGTTCCGGTTCTGAGCTACCTTCACCATCTACTTCAAAAACAATTAACTCAGCACCTACTGGAATCATATCTCCAGGTTTACCTGTTGTCGAAACTACTTTCCCATTGACTGTGGACGGAATAGCAACTGTTGCCTTATCCGTCATAAGTTCTACTAAAGGCTCATCTTCCTTTACAGTATCACCTGGCTTTACGTTCCATTTTACTATCTCTCCCTCAACAACTCCTTCGCCGACATCCGGTAGCTTGAATACGTGTTTACCCATTTAGTCCTCCACTACCTTCTTCATCGCCTCTATAACCCTTTCCTGACTAGGGAA
>CAZMPT010000053.1:0-6333 GCA_964568285.1 uncultured archaeon
GGCATTCTTGACGTTGTTGGCGCAACCATTGCAGGTCATACCTCCAACACCTAAAACGTGCTTTTTGGACACTGTCTCAGCCATACAGGTTGGTGAACATGGATTGAAATAAAGGTTTGTTTGTGACACTATATTGTTCGAAATAAGTAAACGTGATGGATTAGCCAGACTTGGAAAAATCAAGACGTCTCATGGTACTTTAGAAACACCAACTTTACTCCCTGTAGTTAATCCAAAGATTTTGACATTGTCTATGGAGGAACTGCAACAATGTGGAGCTGAAGGAATCATCACCAATAGCTACATCATATACAAAAATCCTGAGTTAAAGAAAAAGGCGGAACAAGAGGGTGTTCATTCTATGCTTGGTTGGGAAAGGCCAATCATGACCGATAGCGGAACATTCCAATCTCACGTATATGGTGAAATTGAAATGGAACCTGATGTGATTTTGGGTTTTCAGAAGAAAATTGGAGTTGATATTGGGACCGTCCTCGATGTTTTCACTGAGCCCGGAACAAGATTTGAAGATGCTAAAAAAGAACTTGATGAAACACAAAAAAGGATTGAGGAAGCTGACAAAAATAAGAAAACCATAATGTTGGCAGCTCCTGTCCAAGGAGGAAGACATCTGGACCTCAGAGCTAAAGCCGCTTCTGGAGTTTCCAAAACAACGGCTGAATTATTCCCTATCGGTGGTGTTGTTCCCTTCATGGAACGAAATAAATTCAAACAATTAGCTGAGATTGTTCTTGCGTGCAAAAAGGAACTTGATATCTCAAGACCTGTTCATCTCTTTGGATGTGGGCATCCTATGCTGTTTGCTTTGGCTGTGTTTATGGGATGTGATGTGTTTGATAGTTCCAGCTACGCCAAGTTTGCATCTAGAGACAGTCTAATGTTCACTTGGGGTACCAGAAAATTAGAAGATCTGGAAATCCTACCTAGTGAATTCTCAGCTTCCCCAGATATTTCTATACATCAGTTGAAATCAATGCAAAAAGATGAAAGGCAAAGAATAATTGCAAAACACAATCTAATTGTTTCTTTCACTGAAATTCGTAGAGTGAAACAAGCTATACACGAAGGTACGCTGTGGGAATTGGTTGAGACTAGGCTTCGTTCTTCTCCTGCCTTAATGAAAGTTTTTGATGTTCTAAAAAAAGAAAAGGATTGGTTGTCTGAATTCGAACCTGCATATAGATACAAAACACCTCTGAAAACAGGTAAAGAATCGGATGAGCGGCCTATTTTTACAAATTTTGAGGAATTTGATAAAGGAGATATGATGCACCCCTATTTTGGAAAGGTGCCGTTGCACTTGTCAGAAACGTACCCCTTTCATCCAGGACTCCTGCAAGACGATATGGAAGGTTGGAAAATGCAGGAATGGGATATTGCAAGGGTTTGTACCATATTGGATTATCAATTCGGTAAAGGGATAGGAAATGTATTCACAAATGGTGATGTTGATTTGGTTACTAGTAGAAAAACAAAAAGACTCCGAAATCTTGTTCTCGATGGAAAACATCTTGCTTCTCTCTCACACAGAAGGGGGCTGTTTATACTTCAAGAACGAGGGGCTAGATTACTACACAAAAATTCAAATTCCTTGCACTTTCGTATTGTAATTGATCCTGAAACTGCTTCTTTTAATCGAGATGGGAAGAGCGTTTTCTGTAAATTTGTAAAGGATATCGACAGTAATTTAAGATGTATGGACGAATGCATTGTTGTGACTCCAAAAGATGAGTTAGTGGCTTTTGGCAAATTAATTGTTTCGCCTGAGGAGATTAGATTGGGCCAACAGGGGATGGCAATCAGAGTCAGAAGCGGAATTCCAGAGTAAGTGAAATAGCAAGTTCTTTAATCGAAGTCCTATATCTGACGACATGCAGCGCAAGATGTTCACAATCGGTGTTGTGATGTTGCTATGTCTTAGCACTAGTTTTACTAGTCAAGCTGCGGAAGAGGAAAAAGAGACTTCTGAACTTAATTGGTGGGATGTATATTCCAGAGACAAAAACCATGATGGGATCTCAGATCTTTTGGTATGGAAATTACAACAAGGTGAAAGGTTCTTTGATTATGGGGAAGCCCGTGTATTCGTCAGGTACGACCATCATCCAACTGATGAGGACGTTCAAAGGCTCGAACAGAATGGAATTGTTGTTACATTCCGTGCTCAATTCATCGATCTAATCGCAACGACGATGCCTCGTCAAATGATTCCTGAAGTTGCCAGCTGGGAAGGTGTGGTTATGCTAGATGACATTGGAAAGGCCGAACCGCATATGCATCAAGCTGTGCCTACAATGGGCGTAGATAATGTTTGGAGTGAACATGGCATTTATGGAGAAGGTGTGTCGATTGCTATTGTAGATACTGGAGTTGATAACGCTCATGTTGGTCTGGACGACATGGATGATAATCAGTTTACAAACGATTTGAAAGTTGCTGCTTACTATGATGCAGGACAGGATTCGATTATTTGTTCTGAAAATGGGCTTGGTGGCACATTACCTTGCTATCCTGGCCAATCTATCGATAGTGGAACCCACGGAACTCATGTGGCTGGAATAGCTGCAGGTACTGGAGATGGTGAAACTGCACCTGATGGAACTCCGTACATTGGTGTGGCTCCAAAGGCTCATTTGGTAAATGTTCTTTCTTGCTGTGATGGAGACATTGAAGATATTATTAGAGGAGTAGAATGGACCATCGAATACCAAAAATTGGTCCAACCTCACATTCGTGTGATGACATCGAGTCTTGGAGAGCAGCAGGTTGAATTCCATATTGATAATGACGGGAGTTCTGCATGGAGTCAAGCTGTTGATGCGGCTGTTGTATCTGGACTAGTAGTTACATTAAGTGCAGGTAATGAATTTGGATCGTTAACTGTTGCTGGTTGTAATACGATTGATTCTCCTGGTGATTCAAGATTGCCAATAACTGTTGCTTCTCTTGATAAAGATCTGAGTCTAGCTATCTACAGTTCAAGGGGATATACTTCAGATGGTCGTGTGAAACCCGATGTTGCTGCTATTGGTAGCAATATTATGGCTCCTAATCAGGGAACTGGAACTGGATATACTTCCAAAAGCGGAACAAGCATGGCAACGCCATTAATGGCTGGAATAGTAGCTCTAACTTTGGAAGCAAATCCAGACTTGACACCAGCGGAAGTGAAGGATACACTAGTTGCAGGTTATGCTATCGAAAGGGAAATTCTGCAAGATGATCCTGATGCTGCATCTAATAATTGTTCACTTTTAGAGACCAGACCTGATAATGAATATGGATATGGACAAGCCGACCCTCTGGCGTTTGTTCAAGTGGGGGGAATGATTGATCCAGATATCTCTGTAAATTGGAGTTTAACTTATACTGAAGATGAAGTCAATGGAACTAAAGTTTACCTGAAACCTGAGATATACAATGGTTCAGTTCTGAAAGGAACTGCACAGACGGCGAACAAACAGGCCGTTGGTGTCCAAGTTAGGTTTGGTGCAAGTCAATGGTATGATGCTACAGACACTTCTACACAAAGAAATTGGGCCAATTGGCAAATCTCTGTCCCTGAAGAAGTCATAAAAGGAAATCAGACGTTATCAGCTAGACTGGTGTTGACGTCGGGTGAAATGTCGGCTGTGAATAGTTTCTCAGTTGTTCTATTGGACGATTTTGGCTCAGCTCTATTAGCTAAGGAAGGTGGAATAAATCTTAGTGGAATTATTTTCGCTCCTTTCATCATAGTCGCTATGCTAATGACGGCCTATGTGTTTAGACAACCACGGAGATCTGAGAGTAACGTTGAGGTTGAAGAGTCTGGAACCGACGATATTGTTTGGGATGATGATGAATTATTACCAGATCAGCTTAGTCTTACTACAGACTGGAATTGCAGAGCAATCAGTCTATGTGCACTATACACTGCTCAAGGAATACCCTCAGGATTCATTTCGTATACGCTAATTGCATATCTTGTTGAACAGGGATACAGTGCTGCTGCGGTCGGAAATATGCTTTTCTGGGTCTATCTGCCTTGGGTCTTCAAGTTCCTATGGGGGCCTTTTGTCGATACTTATCATTATTTGCCTATGGGTAGGCGCAGACCTTGGATTCTTAGCTCACAATCTGGTATGGTAGCTACTGTTGTGATTATCGCTCTAGTGCCTGATATTGAGAGCAAGGTCACATTATTGACGTTGTTATTATTCTTCCATAACTGTTTCGCGTCCCTGCAGGATGTTGCTGTAGATGGATTAGCGGTCGATATCTTGAGTCCAGAAGAATTTGGTAAAATCAATGGGTTCATGTTTGGTGCAAAGCGTCTTGGTACCATGGTCGGTGGTGCCGGTATTGGATATTTAATTGGAAGATATTCTTCACTTGGAATTGCTGGCGGTCTGTTTTTGACCGTGCCAATGTTATTGTTAATCATGTGCCTTCCTGCATTTATCAGAGAAAGGCCGGGTGAGAAATTATTCCCATGGACCTCTGGAAAAGCCGTCATCAAAGTAAACGAACCTGAGGTTGAGATGGTAAAGGCGAAAAAGGCCGTTCGAAAAACTCAGCCTGAAGTGGATTATGATGATGAAGAATTGATGAAAGCAATAGGTGTTGATATTGCACTCTTAGCTTTCCTATATTTCTTCTTGAAGTTGACTGTGGGAGATGTAAATGCTTGGTATCCTCCCGTCATAAGTTTGGTTGTAGCCATTATTTGGTATGTAAAATTCTATGGAACAAAACCCAGAGAAGAATGGGATTCAATTGGAATGCAGTTCTATGATTTAGCGCCTGAACAAAGCGACATTGTCAAGGCCCTTTCTCTAAGAGCTCCTTTGGTTGGTATTCTCCTAGCTGTTTTGACGTACTTCTGGGAATTCCTAATACCTGTATTGAACGTGCTTTACATTCAACAATTAGGGTGGACAGATACTGAATACGTGCTTGTTACTGGCGGTTCAGCCGTTATTTCTGCTATTCTGGGAACTCTATTGGGAGGAATTATTGCGGATCGGTATGGTGCACGGCGTATTGCCAGTTTATTTGCAATTCTAACTGGCCTATCTATCTTTACAATAGCCTTAGCTGAACCTCTTTGGGAAAATAGAACTGTAATGACTTGGATGCTTGTCATCTATCCATTCTTTGGGGCTGCAATGGGCATTTCCTTAATTTCATTATTCATGAATGTAACGTGGCCAAGGGTTGGTGCAACTCAGTTCACCTTGTACATGGCTATGCTAAATTTTGGAGCATTATTTGGTCTCAAAATGGCAGGATACTTCGAGGAAAATTTCACTTACACCACTACAATCATGATTGGAGGAACGTGTCAACTTTTCATTGCGTTCGTTTTACCGTTTATTGATCCTGGTCAAACTCGTAGGGAATTGGGCAACGAATTCTAGCGATAAGCCTTAAGTTGGGGCCTTTCTGGAAGCTCGCCTTGGTGACAAGGCAGGTTTGATAGAAATGAGCAATAATATCTATGTTGGGAACTTGCCATGGTCCTTCAAAGATGACAGTTTGAAAGAACTCTTTGAAGCACATGGAGAAGTTACGTCCGCAAAAGTAATTGTGGACCGCATGAGCGGCAGAAGCCGTGGATTTGGGTTTGTCGAGATGGCAAGCGGAGAAGAGGCTGGAACAGCTATAGAGGCCCTGAACGGGTACGAAGCTGATGGCCGTGAATTGAAGGTGAACGAGGCAAGGCCTCGAGATGATTAATCCAATAGAAAACGACGAACATTTTATTCTGGTTTCACTGTTATTTACAGTGTGTATGCAAATGGGCTTTTTTGCTGTAGCGTACACGCTGCAAATTGACAAAGTAACTGACTTCGCGGGAACGAGTAATTTCCTGATATTAGCAGCCCTCACACTATGGTTGGGTGGAGATTTTTCATTCCCAAAAATAATTGGATTCCTTATGGTTGCCCTATGGTCCATAAGGCTTGGCTTCTATTTGTCTTACAGAATTGTAGTTTGGGGAAAGGACCATCGATTCGACGAAATGCGATCGAAATTCTGGAGTTTCTTCGGATTTTGGATCTTGCAGATTTTGTGGGTGTTCCTGACCTCTCTTCCTGTAACCTATTTCAATAGTCTTGATGGTAATTTTGATTTGGATTCGTTGGCCTATCTTGGAATTGGAATGTTTGCGATTGGATTCGTGATAGAGGCCTGGGCAGATTACAGTAAATTTGGCCACAAATTAAACGGAGAAAAGTGGTGTAATGTAGGTCTTTGGAAATATAGTAGGCATCCGAACTATTTCGGTAACATCATGTTGTGGTTTGGTATTTTCATTTTCTGCTA
>CAZMPT010000054.1:0-6244 GCA_964568285.1 uncultured archaeon
GCGCTCAGATACAATATTTTGAAGGTTCAAGCTGAAAAGGGATTTACATTCAATTTTGATGAGGCGCTCAATTTACAAGGTGATTCAGCTCCATTCGCTATGTATTCACATGCTAGGTCTTCCTCTATAATCAGAAAATATGGTTCTAGTATCCCTAAACCTAAACTGGAAAGTGAAATCACAGACTCAGAATTGAACCTTATGAGGACAATAGCGAAGTGGCCAAAAGTTATTGAGAAAGCAGCCCAAAACTACACTATACATAGCATACCAAATTATGTACACAGATTATCCTCAGATTTTAACCAATTTTATAGAGACTGTCCTGTTATTAATAGCGATAATGAAGATTTTCGGATAAATCTTGTTCACTGTACTCAAAAAACACTGAAAGAGGGCTTGTCAATTCTTGGAATCAATGCCCCTGAAAGAATGTAAAGCAAATGGTGGTGAGGGGGAGATTCGAACTCCCGTGGTCGCGATCTGCAGTCGCGTGCATAGCCGGGCTCTGCCACCTCACCCGTGATGTGTCATTAGCTATATCTATATTAATTATTGATTACCAGAACGAGCAATTGTTCTAGAAACATCTGTTGAAGACATCTTTCGCTTCATATCCTGAAGAAGACTCTGATAGTGGGCAATTTGTTCCTCAATCCTTTCCATCTCTGATGGATCAGCCGAATCATTTTCCAATCTAGCCTTAACTTTTTCTTTTCTAGATTCCCATCTCTCCAACTCCTTTAAAGCCTCCATTATCTTGTCTTCGACTTCTTGCATTACATGAACCTTATTGTCTCGAGATTGTGTGGCACTCTTGCATCCAACCTTATCTTACGCCTTATATCATTAGCGAATTGCTCACATTTCTGTGCATCTCCATGATTAAGAAGGACCACTTTAGGCCGTGGCCGTATAGTTCTGAGATAACGCATAAGTTGCCGTTTATCACTATGGCCTGAGAAACCTTCGCATGTTTCCAGATTCATTTTAACTTTAACAGGCACCATACCACCATTCTCTCTATCGTGCAAATGAATCTCCGAAGCACCTTGTTGCAATCTCTGTCCCATTGTCCCTGAAGCTTGATAGCCAACAAAGACCATAGTATTGTTTGCATCGGGCGCCCAATGTCTAAGATATTCCATCACTGGACCACCATTAACCATACCTGAAGTAGCCAAAACAATAGCTGGCTCATCACGGCCACATATTTCCTGTCTCATTTCATTACTTTCAACTTTATTAAATATCTCTGAACGGAAAGGATTATCTTGATTCTGATAAATCTTATTTCTTAGGTTATTATTCAAATATTCAGGATAAGCTGAATGAAGTGCTGTCGCTTCCCATATCATCCCATCTAGATAAACAGGCATGTCCTTCAATTTACCCTCTGAGTATGCTTTTTCTAAAACAAGCATAACTTCCTGTGAACGGCCTACTGCAAAAACAGGAATCAAAATTTTCCCCCTTTTCTCAACAGTTCTATTGATTATATCTGTTAGATTTCGTGTACCTTCCTCTCTAGCGGGCTGAAAATCATTGTAACCTCCGTATGTTGACTCCATAATCAATGCTTCTAGTCTAGGAAAATGATTTACTGCTCTGTCAAACAGCCATGTATTCTCAAATTTTATATCTCCAGAGAACACTAGATTATACTGACCATCCCCAACATGGAAATGGGCTCCTGCAGAACCTAAAATATGTCCTGAATTGTGGAATGTGAGCTTCAAATCTGGTGATATATCTGTTGTATCTCCATAATTCAATGGGATTGTATTGCGTATTGCCTGCCTGATATGATCTGTATTGTATGGGACACGGTTACCTTCTGCATTTTGTATCTTAATAAAATCCATTTGTAGTAAGGACGATAATTCTCTGGTTGGTGGTGTACAGTAAATAGGCCCATCAAAACCATAAACGAATAGCATTGGCAGAAGAGCTGAATGATCAAGGTGTGCATGTGTAAGTACAACTGCATCGATTCCTTCTAGTGGTGTCACCTCTGGTGCACTCAAAAATGGACTAGGCTCCTTGGCATTACCTGGATTAAATCCACAGTCTATCAAAACTTTGCTGTCCTTAGTCATCAAAAGATGGCAAGAACGTCCCACTTCTCTGTAACCACCAAGTGCCGTTACACGAACATATTGTTCTCCATCAATTGTATCGCGGAAAACTTTTTTCCCAACTTTAGTCAAGAATTTCTTTCTTTCCTCTGCAACCTTGTCACCCAACATATAATTCCTAATCTCTTTGAGTGTTTTAGATTCCATTGGAGCTGAACGGACAACTATTGGATTCCAACCTATTTCTCTGCGTACCTGATTAAGTATAACTCCATGTTTTCCTATAGCTCGACCTGGATTTACAGCCTCAATAATGACGTCACCGTTTATCTCATCAAACTTGACATCTACAACCTCAGCGTCCTCCGGTAAAGTTTCCATCAACTTCTGTTTTGCTGAAACAATTGGTTTTCTAACGCTTGGATCTGCCTTGATGACTATCCTCTTTCGTACCTTCTGTGCAAGTGTTCTAATTACATCGTTATTGTCTGAAAAAATCTCCAGATTAGGAGTATATAGAACTACATTTGAGGATTCAACCTTTACATCTGTAAAGGCTATGTTGTCTGGTATTACCTCTGTTGCGACTTCCTTGACTAGTTTGATTACGTCTTCTACGGCCATTTTTTGACCTTCCGGCTCCTGATGGCAACTCTCTAAGCTGCCAGATTAGTCTGAATTTTTTCTATTTCTTCCTGAGATACCTTATGGTATCCATTTGAGTCAATAACGCACATTGAAATTCCATCACCTGATGCTGAGTCCCTCTTCATAGCTGCAGTCAAAGCTCTTACTCCTAAATTCTTACCTTCCTTGACTGACATATTTTCCTTGAAACGGTCCTCAAGAACACCATAAACAAATGGTGAACCTGATCCAGTTGTCTGGAATTTATCAGGTATCGATCCGCCCGCGGCGTCCAGTGAATATACATGTCCACCTTCCGAGTCAATTCCTCCTAAAAGAAGTTGGACCCAGAAAGGCATGTACCTTCTGCCATTCATTATGTTAGCCATCAGAGTAGATGATGCCCTCAGAGACATAGATGTTCCAGTTTTAAGTTCATACAGTTTAACTTCTGCAGATAACCATCGTGCTAGCATCTGTGCATCTCCGACCAGCCCAGCCACAGTTAAGGCCATGTTATCCGATATTTTGAATAGTTTTTGTGTTGTCTTGTGTCCAATTAGATTGCCCATTGTAGCCCGCATCTCTGTTGCCATCACAATGCCATCCTTACAGACAAGTCCTATGGTGGTCGTACCTTTTTTCAAATCTTTTTCTGCCAAAAACTCCCTCCGGGAAGTAAAACTACCTGTTCAGCGGAGCTAAGTATATTAGATTAATCCTCATAAAATAAAGGTAAACAAAAGTTAAATATCGGTCACCAATCGAGAAAAGAGGTTATGTAGTGTTCAAAGCCAGAATCAAAGCGGATAGTATCAAGGAATTCATAGGAACAGTAGGGGCATTAGTTGATGAAGCTAAGTTAAATGTCACTGAAGACGGAATACAAGTCAAGGCTGTAGACCCTTCACATGTGGCAATGATAGAAGCAAATCTGGTCAAATCTGCATTTGATAGTTACGAAGCTGCTCCAGTGGAAATGGGGATTGATGTTGATAAATTCAAAACTGTACTAGCTGTTGCTGGAAAGGAAGATATGGTAGATATGGAAAAGGATGATAGCCTGAACAGACTAGTTATCAATATTGGAAATCTAACAAGGGCAATGCCACTTCTGGATACTTCAGGGATGCCAGATCCAAAAGTTCCATCACTTGATTTACCAGCCTCTATTAGTGTCAGTGTAAATGAAATATCACAAGGTTTAAAGGCCTCAAAATCAGTCTCAGATCATATTGCACTATCAACAACCAAGGATAGCTTTAGATTGGTCTGTGAAGGAGATAACCAAAACAAGGTCGATCTTTCCTTAGGTAAGGACCAATTGGAAAAATTGTCTTCTTCGGAGGACACCACCTCACTTTTTTCTCTCGAATATTTTGCCCTTATGGTTAATTCATTGCCTTCAGACAGGATTCTACACATCAATCTAGGGTCAGATTTACCTGTCAAAGTTGATGCAGATCTCGCTGTTGATGATATGACTGGTGCACAAGGTAATGTCAAATTCCTATTGGCTCCAAGAATAGATAGAGAATAATGACGAAGGTTAAACATTTCCTTCATATTTCTGACTATAGCAGTGAGGAACTATGGGACATACTGCATTTATCCAAAGAAGTGAAGGAAAAGTTTAGGAAGAGGCAGGATTATACTCCATTTAAAAATAAATCACTGGCTATGATATTCGCTAAACCATCTGCTCGAACTAGAGTCTCGTTTGAAACTGGATTTGAATGGATGGGAGGACATGCACTATTTCTCGGACCAAATGATATCGGAATCGGTAAAAGAGAAGCGATTAAAGATATTTCAAGAGTCTTCAGCAGGTATAATGATGTTATTATGGCTCGACTCTTCGAGCATGAACACATTATGGAATTAGCCAAACACTCTACCATTCCTGTAGTTAACGGACTTACAGATTACAACCACCCATGTCAAATAATGGCCGATATTTTCACAGTATGGGAAAACCTAGATAATATTGAAAATGCAAAGATTGTCTACATGGGAGATGGGAACAATATAGTTCATTCCTGGCTCCATCTAGCAATGCGCTTTCCCCTTAATTTCGTGTGTTGTTGTCCAGAGAATTATGAACCAGATAAGGATCTGGTCACACAGGCTAAAAATGCGGGTATTTCGAACATAGAAATAGTGCATGAACCTCAGTCTGCAGTGAAAGAGGCCGATGTGATTTACACAGACGTCTGGGCCTCAATGGGTCAGAAGGATGAAGCTGAGGTCAGAGAAAAGATATTCAAGGATTATCAAGTGAATGAGAAATTAATGGGACACACTGGGAAGGAAACACTGTTTATGCATTGTTTGCCTGCTGAAAGGGATAGAGAAGTAACTGATGGAGTAATGGAATCTGAGAACTCAATAGTGTTTGACCAAGCTGAAAATAGAATGCATGTCCAGAACGCAATAATGATCAAGTTGAGCGAATAATGAAATTAGAAAAAGTTGGTGTGATAGGTGCTGGACAAATGGGAGCAGGAATTGCTCAAGTGTGTGCAGCTATAGGAAAGAAAGTAGCTCTTTGCGATATTAAACAAGAATTTGTCGACAATGGTATGAAAACGATTAACAGGAATCTATCAAGAAGCGTCAGCAAAGAAAGAATAAGTCAAAATGATATGGATGAGACCCTTGGAAATATCCAAACTACTATAGAACTAAGAGATCTAAATGAGTGTGATATTATCATAGAAGCAATAGTGGAAAATGTTGAGATTAAGAAGAATTTGTTCAAGGATTTGGGTGAATCATGTAAAGATGGAGCAATTTTGGCTTCAAATACATCGAGTATTCCAATCGGAATATTAGCTGAGGCAAGCGGAAGGCCTGAAGCGGTAGTAGGAATGCATTTCATGAATCCTGTACCTGTCATGAAGTTAGTCGAGGTTATTCGAGCTAAATCTACAAGTGATAGCACATTTGATACAACGTTTAAATTGGCAGAGGATTTGAATAAAGTACCAGTTCTCGTCAATGATTTTCCTGGTTTTGTCAGTAATAGAATCTTGCTACCTATGCTTAACGAAGCTATGTTCTGTGTGATGGAAGGAGTAGCTGAACCCGATGCGATAGACACTGTTATGAAATTAGGGATGAGTCATCCTATGGGGCCGCTAACATTAGCAGATTTCATTGGACTGGATACTTGTCTAGCAATTATGGAGGTCTTACATAGAGATATGAATGATGACAAATACCGACCATGTCCACTTCTGAAGGATATGGTAAAAGCTGGTAAATTAGGCAGAAAATCTGGAGAAGGTTTCTACAAATACTAAGGACAGACTTAATTATAACCTATATTTTGCATTTTCAATGATAGATAAAGAACAAGTTAAAATCGATTCACTGGGTCTTGATGAGGCAATGGATGACCTGAAGGCTTTGGCAGATAGGGTTTCCGAGATGTCAAAGGAGCTTATTGTCAAGGCATCAGAACAAGCTGAAGGTGCAACGGATAAGATAGGCGATCTTGTTGAATCTACAGGTGATGTTCTGATATCAGCTGGAGA
>CAZMPT010000055.1:0-2436 GCA_964568285.1 uncultured archaeon
GTTGTTTTGTTCTTTGGTGGGTCTACTATAGATCCTATAACAGCGCCTTAGGAATCTTTCTTTTCCTCTTCATCATCATCGTCAAAAAATGATTGAACTCTTTCTATTTCTTTTTCGATACGTTTGTTAAGCTTCAAAACAAAAGTTGCCAACAACACAACCAAAGCCGTTACGGCCACGGCTGAGATGTACATACCCTTGAGTGTTCCATCATCATTATCAGGCATCAAATGCTCAACTGTAGCATTAATCGTATCCTTCCAACTCAAAGCGACCACTAAACCAAATGCGGTCATCACTGAGGAAAGAATTATTCCTCTTATATTCAATTTCTGAACGTTTTCTTCAAAATCACCCATTATTTTCCTCCGGAGTATTTTTTTCTTCTAATTTCAGACTGTATATCGAGAATATGTACATATCAGAATTGACCCTAATACGCTCCACACATGGTCCACACATTGGCTGGACAAACCCCTGATTTTCTTCATGTTTATGTCTAAGATCTGCTTGATAGCAGTGAGACACCAAATATTCAGCTTCAGCTGGCTGATTCAACCTAGTTGGAGTCAAACCATGGACGTCTACACACATACGACAATACACATTGCACCTGACTTCGCATTCACTGCAAACCCCTATTATAATTATGCTACTAAATTTTATATAACACTTCCAAGTCGAAAAATTATGGCAAAGGAAAAGAAAACCCAAGGTTTTCAGTCAGCCGCAGGTCTTATCAGATACTTTGATGCCGAGGATAAGAATGCTCTCCAGATATCAAGATGGGGCGTAATTCTTACCTGTATTCTGACCATCATGGTGGTTGAGGTGGCTGACGTAGACAGACAAACCAGTGCCTACATCCTTGGAATTGGATTAGTTATAATAATCATAAATGAATTTAGGATTAGCCGTTCAGATTCTGTATAATTTTATTTAACGGAACTTAATCCAATACTCAATGCGACTGTGTGATTTCTGCGGTTTTGTCCTAAACGAGGGGGATGCAAAGTGCTCTAATTGTGCAACACCAGTACCTGGTCAGGAGCATCTGGCGGTAAAAACACAGCCAAAATCCTCAGCAGAAAAGCTAACAACTACGAAAATTGTCCCTACCAAAAGGCTAACTAGTTACATACCCAAAAAAACAATCATTCTTCTACTAGTTATTGGACTTATAGCGGCCCCACAGACACAGTCATTATTGAGCAAGAGCGTAGATTACTGGGATGAAATGAATACTCCATACTACAATATACCTGAGAGTATAACTATTAACCTAGTTAGAAATTTTACTATTCAATTGGAGAGTGGTAAATCCTCTGAATATGAGCTTATCCTAAGCAAACCTGAGAACAGGCCTGTTTGGCCACAGCAAGACATAGGTACATGGCAAGACGTTGAAGTGATCAACATTAATCCCGAATATGAAGAAACTGACATTGGACGAATGAAATGGTCTGGGCAAGTAAGTGAGGACAAAAGAGAATATGTTGAAGTTCAGTACAAAATTACAGTCAATACCCTCAGACCTGAACTAACGCCAGAAGATTCAGGAACCTTAGACGAAATTCCAGAGGGGTATGAGAATTATCTAGATGATGACTGGTTGATTGAACCTAGTCTGCCGGAAATACAAAGTTTAGCGGCAGAGGCAGTTAATGGTACTGATGGAAACGTAATTCACATACTGACTAACATTTTTGAATACATAAATTCTGGATATATCTACAAAGCCTCATCTATTCCCAAAAGTTGCCCTGAAAGTATTGCCAATGGATATGGTGATTGCGATGATTTCTCAATTCTGTTTTCTTCTATTGCTAGAGCTGCAGGAATACCAACGTGGTTAGAATTAGGGAAAATACCTGCCTTCATAGACGTGAGGGCTGAATGTGACCTAAGAGATTGGGGGGGACACGCATGGGTAAATGCCCTCGTACCATTGAATGATGGTACAACTACCGTAGTAAGCATTGATCTTGCTAATTCATATTTTATGTGGATGCCACCTTACAGAATATCTGACTGGGTCGATGATGGTAATGGCGATAATCTCTATTCATACTATTACCTTTTCTCAAGCCAAGGCAGTGGGAGGGCAACATATATCGAGAATAGTTATGTAACAAGTTGTACAACTTCTGGAAACTTGAAGTTAGCAGAATTATGAATATCGCAAAATTTCAGATATCTGACCTAGAGAAAATGATGATTTTCCTAGATGATAATCTTACGGAGAATTACGAAAAAAGAGTTTTCCATAATATACACCAACGGTGGCCTGAGGGTTTCTTGATTGTTAAAAATGAAGAAGAAATAGTTGGAGTGGGATGTGGGGCGATTATGCCCAATGAAAAGCTAAGAATTTTAATCCTAGTTATGGACGAAGATTATCAAGGTCAGGGATTTGGAAAAAAACTGATGGATATA
>CAZMPT010000055.1:2536-6233 GCA_964568285.1 uncultured archaeon
AAATGGCAAAGGCGTGCAAGGGCTTCCAAATCAGCTGAAAGGAATATGGCTGTTGCTATGCGCGAAATGCAGGCAGTTGCAACAAATCTAAAACTACCAAGAAGAATTCAGGAAACTGCGGCTTTTATTTATCGAAGAGCAATTCAGGAGCAGTCACTAAGTGGTAGGGCAATCGAAATGGTTGCTTGTGCCGCATTATATGCTGCATGTAGACAGGAAGGAGTCCCAAGGACTTTGACAGAGATAAGCAGACACAGCAGATATTCAAGAAAAGAGATTTCTCGAACCTACCAAGTTATGGTAAAAGCATTGAAAATGCATTCAATGCCACCATTGCCTGAAGATTATCTTCCAAGAATCTGTTCAAAATTGGAATTGTCACCTAAAGTGGAAGGTGCTGCAAGAGATCTTCTAAGAGCTGCACAAGATGTTCCACTTACAAATTCAGTGCCTATATCTTTAGCTGCAGCAGCTGTTTATATTGCATCAATAGTCAACAATGAAAGAAGAAAACAGAAGGATGTAGCAAGAGCTGCAGACTTGACTGAAGTTACTATTAGAAGCAGATACAAGGAAATGGCCCAGTTTTTGAACATAGATATACATATCTAATACGTTCTTTAGTCAGGGCAGAGTCCCAATGTTTGACGAGCAGATATACAGACGTTTCAATCATACAGCAGCAGCCTGTTTCATAATTTTCTTTCTATTCCCTCAGAAGATACTAGGTTTAGATAGAATTTATCTTGCTATAATCCTATGGGCAATAATACTAGTAATAGAATATCTACGACTCAACAACAAAGTGAACCTATTGGGAATGAGAGACTATGAAAAAGATAGAGTGGCCGGATTTGTTTGGTTTGCAAGTGGTACTTTCATTATATTTGGGTTTACAGAAATGGGGGCATTCCCCCAAAGTATAGCAATTGCAACAATCATCATGGCAGCATATACAGATCCTGTGATTGGAGAAGCAAACCGAAAATTAGGAGAGAATTGGGGTATAGGGCTTGGCTTGTTGTGTAGTTTTTTGATATATCAGCTGATTATCGGAGTGTTATTTTACTCTATAATGGGTGCATTAATTGCTGTCATAGCTGAAAAACCTCGATTAAAATGGTTCGATGACGATTTAGCAATGCAAATCTTTCCAGTCACTATTCTGAGTATACTGTGGTTATCAGGAATAGGTCCAGAATTAACAGAGACATTAGTGGAGGGATTATGAAAATAACACGAATTTACACAATTATATTATACCTTGTAGTAATCATAACATCTATACTATTTGTGATGAAAGATTATTATACAATAGGAGCCCTATTGATTATAGGCAATTTATGGCCAGGATATGCAATGGCAAATTCACTAATGAGGAATGATGAAAATTAATTACGCTAGAAGATGGGACTCGATACGCGAGAATCTTGATGATAAAGACGCTTTTCTAATCTCGTTGTCCGGAAATACAAGATATCTAGCAAATTCAGAGGCTCCACCAGGGTGCCCTCCTGGATCTACAATGAATTATGTAATAGTTCCAAAAAAAGGAGATCCTATAGCCATAACCTCATCATTAGAAGAACATAGATGCAGAAAGGAATCTTCAATAGATGACATCAGACTATGGACGCACTATCCAGACATAAAATCTGATGGAAAAACTGCTATTGATGTTCTAAAAACCAGTCTAAAAGAAAAGGGAATAGAAAACGTATATGCAGATTCAAAGATTAGATTAGGAAGGGCTGTTAAAGTGGCCCAGAATAATTTTGTGACTGAAATGAGGGGTGTAAAGTCAGATGATGAATTGGAGAGAATTAGAAAAGCGATTAAACAGTCTGATGCTGGGCAGGAATTTGCAAGAAACCTAGTTGAATGTGGTGAGGGATTGACAGAGAGAGAAGTGAGAACCGAAATTGACTATTTTATGGGCCGTAATGGAATTCAGGAAAATTCATTTACCACAATTATTGCCTCGGGGCCAAATGCAGCACACTCACACCACTCTAACACGAATAGAAAATTGGAAAAAGGTGATCCTGTAATCTGTGATTTTGGAGTGTTCTGGGACGGTTATTGTTCTGATATAACTCGAACCTATTTTGTGAATAGTGAGCCATCTGCTAGAATGAAGAACGTTTATCAAATTGTAATGGAGGCAAATCAACGTTCAATCAATGCGCTTAAGGTTGGAAACAATGGACACAAAATAGATAAGGCCGGAAGAGACTTTATACGAAAAAAAGGGTACGGGAGAAACTTTGTGCATGGAACTGGCCATGGTTTTGGATTAGAAATACATGAATTCCCTTCATTAACTCATAAATCAAAAGTTATTGCAAAAGAATCAATGGCAGTGACTATAGAACCCGGGATATACATTCCTGGTGAAGGTGGAGTTAGAATAGAGGATGATGTGCTAGTGAAGGGCGATAAACCCGAAATTATGACAAAGGCAAAAAAGGATCTTTACTGAGATGATGGAGGCTGAACTTGTTGTCAGTCGTCTATTAGAAAAGAAACCGAAGACTAGACAAGAGGTGCAACTTATCAAGCTTGAGGTAGCTAAAGAGGAAAAATTTGATGTGGTGCCTCCAAACAATCAACTTCTAGCCAAAATTGATGCAAAGAAAGAACCCGAATTGGCCAAATTATTACGAGTTAAACCAATGCGCACTAGTGCTGGTGTCACTCCAATCGCAATTATGACTTCCCCTGCTCCGTGTCCACATGGAACCTGTACCTATTGCCCAGGAGGCCCTACTAACGATAGCCCACAGTCATATACTGGACATGAACCAGCAGCAAGAAGAGGGAAAAGGCACAACTATAATTCCAGATCACAAGTAAATGCAAGAATAGAACAGTATATTCGTAACGGGCATCCCACTGACAAGATAGAAATAATAGTAATGGGTGGAACTTTCACAGCAAGAAGTCCAGATTATCAAGACGAATTTCTGACTGGTGCATTTGAGACCCTAAATGGAGAAAAATTACCATTAGATGAAGCATTGCTGAAAAATGGAGATGCTAAACACAAATGTGTGGCTTTAACCATGGAAACAAGGCCAACTGAGTGTACTCCATGGACTGTGTTCCAAATGAGAAAGCAGGGTGCCACAAGGGTAGAGATAGGTGTTCAATGTCTTGATGATGGAGTACATGATAAACTAAATCGCCAGCAAAAGGTAGATGATGTGATACAAGCAACAAAGATGTTGAAAGAAGCTGGTCTCAAGGTTGTTTATCACATGATGCCAGGACTTCCTGGAATGACACCAGAAACAGATCTTAGGGATTTCAAGAGACTCTTCGAGGAGGAAGATTTTCAACCAGATATGCTAAAATTATATCCAACATTACTAGTCAAAGGATCTCCACTTTCCCGTAACTCAGGAGATTTTGTACCATATGATACCGAAACCGCAGCTAAGGTTGTAGCAGATCTAAAAGAAATTGTTCCGCCATATGTTAGAATACAGAGAATACAGAGAGATATTCCGAAACCTCAGATTATTGCAGGTGTAATGAATTCAAATCTGAGGCAATATGCAAGAAAAGAACTGAAAAAACGTGGTAAGAAATGTAAATGCATCAATTGCAGAGAATTATGGAGGACACAAATTGATCCATCCACAGCAGAGTTAAAGGAAATAGAGTACAAGTCTAGTGGTGGTAAAGAATATTT
>CAZMPT010000056.1:0-1973 GCA_964568285.1 uncultured archaeon
GTCATTCTTAGAACCCGAGGTTGTTATTGGTCGATAAAGGAAGGATGTTCAATGTGTGGATATTTCAACGATACAGTTCCAGGAGGAGTAAGTAAGGAAATGCTCCATTCGCAATGGGATAAGATTCGCCACTTTTTGAAGGGCAAAAAGTACGCTAAAATCTACACATCAGGTTCCTTTTTGGATCCAACGGAAATCCCCTTAGATTTTGCAAATGAAGTGATGTCAGAAATGGCAGATATGGGTGTAGAGAAAGTTCTGATAGAGTCACTACCCGAATTCGTCCACAAAAAGCATTTTGGTTATACTAAATCTCCTAAGATAGAGATAGCTATTGGTCTTGAATCGTCTAGTCCAGTTGTTCTGGACAAATGTGTCAACAAAAGATTGCGTTGGAAACACTTTGTGAAAATTTGTGAAATGGCAAAAGATAATGGAGCTGATGTCAAGGCTTATGTTCTACTAAAACCACCATATCTTGGCGAAAAGGAGGCCATAGAGGATGCAGTACAATCGGCAAAAGATGCGGCACCCTATGTTGACAAAATATCCATAAATCCAGTGAATGTTCAGAAGAACACGGTAGTTGAGAAATTGTGGTTCAGGAATGAATGGACCGCACCTTGGTTATGGTCTGTGATTGAGGTTCTAGAGCGTTGCAAAGATCTTCCAGTCAGAGTATATTCAGATCCAACTGGTGGAGGCACTCGTAGAGGAGCTCACAATTGTATTGATTGCAACAGCAAAATCCTTGAAGCGATTAAGGCACATAGGTTGGGCCAGAGTAATTTGAAAGAGCTTGACTGTTCATGCAAGCCAAGATGGGAAACTCTGAAACGGCAGTCCTCATACAGGAGGAATGGGGCTGAACCGCATGGATACCGTAGAGGATTTGGCAACGGTAGACGTTTTTAACGGGTTTAATCTGGAGACTTGATGGAAGAGATAAACTGGCTTAGGGTAATCGCTGGCATGTTGTTGGTTTTGTTCCTGCCAGGTTACACTCTTATTCAAGCAATGTTTCCTCGTAGAGGAGAATTAGACGAGGAGTTCGACACATTGTATAGAGTAACTCTAGGTATGGCAATGTCGATTTGTGTAGTCATACTAATTGGATTTGTCCTAGGCAATCCTTCTTTGGGCAATGCTCCTGACTGGAATGGATGGTCAGATGGCGAAAAAGGATATTTTCAGACATTTTTCATTACCTTGTCCCTAACTATTACAACTTTATTATTTTTTGGAATTGGCTGGTACAGGGGGGCCTATCCTTGGATGGTCAACTTGCACCCCTCACTTGCTAGAGCGCCACCAGGCCTTAGAATAGAGTCTGAATTAGCAGTAGGTGGCAAATTCATTCCAGCAGATTTGATAGAACTTCAAGGTTTGAAATATGATAGGGACAATGTAAAGCGCAAATTGAAGGAAGCCGACACTCGAAAGGGAATTGGCAGTTCAATGATGAAGAAGTATTATGAAAAGAAGGAAAAGACCCTTCTTGCAGATTTGGCAGATATAGATGCTAGAATGGCAGAGTTAGATCAATCTCTTAATCGTCCAGGAGAAGGTGAAGGATTGTCCGGAGACGTTATTCAGGAAGAGCCCACAGATCCGGGTGGCGAGAGCGATGAAGAGGATTAGACCTTGGAATACAAGTTAGTAGTTGTAGTAAGGACAGATTTAGGAATATCTAAAGGCAAAATGGCAGCCCAAGTTGCACATGCAGCTGTGGGTTGCGCTCTAAAATCAAAGAAGTCAGATTCCACAAATTTTAGGAAGTGGTTTGATGAAGGCCAGAAAAAAGTAGTAGTCAAAGGAGACAATGAATCAACTCTTAGAAAATTACAACAGCACGCTAGAGACGTAGGTCTGGTTTCGAGTATTATAACCGATGCAGGCCTGACCGAGATCCCTCCCGGTACTGTGACGTGTTTAGGTATTGGCCCTGCTTCGGAAACTCAAATTGATTCTAT
>CAZMPT010000056.1:2073-6190 GCA_964568285.1 uncultured archaeon
TAAGAATTTTCCAGAAAAATGGGGAAAATGTCCCTCCTGTGGTGGCGAGATGAAGAGGGCAGAAAGTGCATCAGCATCAGAACCTGAAATCACACCTCCTTCCGAAACGGTCCAACCTCCGACTACAGATACCAGTGCAGGAGATCCTCTTGATGATTTACTTGGTGATTTTGGAACATCAGATTCAGCACCACCACCAGAAGAAGAATCGACATCAGGAGAATCTGGTGTCAAAATGGTTAGTGATGATGATTTATCAGCAGACTTTGGCCAATCAGTTTCAAGCCATAGTAATCGCAAAAGAGTACGAAAAGTTAAAAAAGTCAAGAGACCCCGCAAGTTACCGTAGGGACATCATCCGATGACAGAATCCGAAGAGTTTCAACTGCCCGATACTGCAAAGGATATCGGAATTGCGATAGGTAGCGTAATCATAGTTTTCCTGTTGATGTTTGCCTATAGCGGAAACTGGCCACCGATGGTGGTGATCGAGTCCGGTTCAATGGAGCATGATAATAATCCGTTGTATGAAGAACCAGGATATACACATTTAGGAACTATAGATACGGGTGATTTGGTTATAGTGAAGAAGGCCGAAAAAGCAGATATTGTAACTTATTTACAAGGTAAGAAAACGGACTACAAGAAATATGGAGATTATGGTGACGTAATAGTGTATTACAAGAATGGCATAAGAGAGAAAGATGGTCTCCCAGTTACTCCAGTTATTCACCGAGCTATGGCTTGGGTTGAAGTTGTTGACAAAGAGAACAAAACCTATTACATTCCTGAAATCGACACATATTTCAATGGAAAGATAGAATTGGCAGAAATTGGTTTAGGGGGTGGCGCTCACATCAAAGACTTGGAGAATTCTGGGTATATCACAAAGGGAGATTCAAATGGAAATCCACATCCAGATCAATTGACTCATTTTGATATTAGTGGTAACGTGGTCCAACCAGTTGACCCTGACTGGGTTGTTGGAATAGCCCGGGGAGAATTGCCTTGGTTTGGGTTAATTAAACTAAAAGTCACCCAACCAGATAATTACGACCGTGCACCACCAGAGTGTCGTTCAATGCTTTGGTTTTCTGTAATACTGATTTTGTTGGGCCCATATACGGCAGGTAGAATCTGGGAATCTTATAATGAAAATAGACAACCTCCTCCAAAAAAGAAGAGCAAGAGTTAGTTATAATTACAGCAAAATAAACACCAAATTTAGCATGAGTAAAGACCCAGCTGCAGCCAAACGCGGTATTCCTCCCAAATCAGACTTCAAGGAGTGGTACCCTTTCATTGTCGAGGCGGCTGAGTTAGTCGATAAAAGATATCCAATAAAGGGGATGGATGTTTGGAGACCCTATGGCTGGAAAACCATGCGTTTGATTGATGATATAACTCATAGTGAAATGGAGAGAACTGACCATGGGGAAGTAAATTTTCCCTTGTTGATACCAGAGGATTTACTGGACAAAGAGAACAGATTGGTTTCCTTGCTAAAAACCGCTAGAGAGAAGGGAGTTGACCCTTCTGAATTAAGGATGGATGAAGAAGCTGGAGGTTTTGCTAAAGAAGTGTACTGGATTCGTCATGCAGGCGAGACTGAACTTGACGTCCCCATGTTTCTAAGGCCTACTAGCGAAACTGCGATGTATACAATGTTTCCATTATGGATTCGCTCACATGCAGATTTACCGTTGAAGACATACCAGATTGTCAATACTTTCAGGTATGAGACAAAGCAAACAAGATCATTCATCAGAGTACGTGAGATACATTTCTTTGAAGCGCATACTGCACACGTTGATGAGGCCGATGCCACCCGGCAAATCGAGGAAGATTTGGGAATTGTTGAAAACTTGATGAATGAATTAAATTTACCAGTTTTGATAACCAAACGTCCAGTATGGGACACGTTCCCTGGTGCCTGGTACACAATAGCAATAGATGTCATAATGCCCGACGGCCGCACTTTGCAAGTAGCCTCATGTCACCATTATAGAGATCAGTGGGCACGTGCCTTTGACGTAAAATACGAAGACGAATCCGGGAATCAACAGTATGTTCATCAGACGACCTATGGTATGTCAGAGAGATTGTTGGGCGCAATAGTAGCTAGTCATGGTGACGACAAAGGCCTGGTAATGCCTCCCTCAGTGGCTCCAATACAAGTGGTAGTCATACCTATAATCTCGAAAGGAGATTCATCAGATGTGATATCAGAATCTGAAAGAATAACGAATGAGTTAAAATCAAGTGGAATACGCGCTAAATTGGATTCACGCGATATACGCCCCGGCCAGAAATACTATGATTGGGAGATTAAAGGCGTTCCTTTACGAATTGAGATAGGCCCTAGGGACCTTGCTAGTAATTCAGTAATGTGTGCACGTCGAACGGGTGGAAAGAAAAGCCATTCTGTGAATGATTTGGTTGAGACAGTCCGTTCAGAATTAGAAATAATAGGATCTGAGATGAAGAAGCAGAATTCTGATTATTTCAATTCTAGAATTAAGACATTACCTAAATTCAAAAGAGATGGCTCGACCCTTGTCTTTGAGCAAGACTTAGAAAGTGGAGTGGTCTATGAAATGGCTTTTGATGGCAGTGATGCCGAAGCCGAAATGATAGAGAAGAATACAGATCTTTCTTTCCTTGGAGATTCTACGAATCCCTTTGATAATGAAGTATCTTGCTGCATGACTGGAAAGAAAACCAAGAGAAGGGTATTTCTTGCTAAAACGTACTGATATTATGCACCATATATCAAAAAACCAACATTAGTTTTTATATACTGACCGTGAATGTTACGCTCCGGCAGTTTGTCAATCGTGACTAGACTGTCAAAGAGAGGACGCAACCATGGAACACAGAATAGTAAAGAACGATGAGGGTGTATCTCCCGTTATTGCGGTCATTTTAATGGTCGCAATTACTGTGGTCTTGGCAGCTGTGCTGTACGTTTGGGCAGCCAGTTTCCTTGAGCAAGGAGAATCTGCACCTATAGCAACTTTCTTCGTACAAGAAGGTAGTGACGGAATATATCACGTAGACGTGATTAAGGTAAGCAAGCAGGAAGACCTAGCAGGTTTTAGCTTCTACCTCAAGGATGGCAGTGGTTCAACATACACTGGCTCAGCCAATACTGGATTCGGCGAAGTCGCCATGCAATTCAAGGATGGCTCAGACACAGGTATAGACATGAGCTACAGCGGCGATGACGACCAGTTAAAGAGCAGGGCAACCAACGTCTCAAATGATGATGGTTCAGTATATCCAGTTCACTTCTCGGACAACGACCGCGACGGTAAGCTGTCTGCAGGAGACCAATTCATGGTCTACGGACAGGGTACAGGATCTAATGGACCAGCAGAAGACGGTTGGAGACTGGACATCCAGTTCGACGCCAGTGGAGACATAATCGGCTCCGCTAAAATGCTGTAAACTTAGTTCGCTGAAAAATAACGTTAGGTAGGGGAAGGCACAGCTCCCCTGCCTCTCTGTTGTAAAACTTGCTGTGTCATTTTTTCTGACTAGCGGAGCTTTTGTCCCGTCAACCTTATAGTTAAGATTCTAAGTGATTATTATATGAGTGAGGAGGGGGGAAAGCAAGAATTATCTGCACGTATAGAATACATCTTGAATAATACTGCTCTTATTCCTATCCTTTTCTTGTTGTGGTTATTCAGGCCCGAAGAGGGTTATATTCAAAGAATAGAATTCATTATCTTTCTTATAGAAAAGGGTGACCTATTCTATAATCTTTACCTGATTTTCGAATTACTGCCTCTTCTTATAATAATACCTTTGATCTTTTTTCGAGAGCGTGTGAGTGCAGGCATCAACAATGCATTTATCTTTCTAACCATGAAAGAAGTACTTGAAGAATTCGACCAGGATGGTGACGAAAAACTAACTAAGGAAGAATCTCAAGGTTTCTTCAGTACGATAATGGAAGACCTTAATGATGAAGAGAAGGAAGACTTCGATTCAGATGCTTTGTTTGATAAGTATGATTCCAATAAAGATGGAAAATTAGATGGAGACGAAATATCGTCTCTGATATTTGAATTATTTGCTGAGAAACTCGCCTACCCTTATCAGGAATCAC
>CAZMPT010000057.1:0-6186 GCA_964568285.1 uncultured archaeon
CAAGAGCTTCCTTGTATATTCCAGCACCACCAATGAACCAAATGTCTCCATCACAATTATCTAGTGCTTCACCGATACTTTTGAAACATTCAACATTGTCAAAAACAGATTTAGTTATCACTATATTTCTTCTGTCAGGTAGTGGTTTGATTGGTAGAGATTCCCAAGTTTTGCGACCCATAATCACAGTTTTTCCTACAGTCAAACGCTTGAACCTCTTCAGGTCTGCTGAATAATGCCAAGGAATCGAATTATCCTTTCCGATAATACCTTCAGGAGATATGGCGACCAATATTCCTTTCATACAGCGACCTTGAACGGGATGAATGGTTTAGGATTGTAGTTTTCCAATTTAAATTTGGACAATATAGTATCAATATCTGCATCAATCAACTGCATTACATCATCTAATGTCTTTATGCTAGAATCAATCACCAGATTTGGCAATTCTCCCGTTTTTCTGTTTAACTGCTCTTTCAGTCCTGGGATGTGGTCGTATTCTTCCATTGAACCGTCAGCTTTTTTGGTGTAGATATGAGCATCAACCAAGGTGTGCCCGAATGTTCCAGGCTCTATTCCAGTAAGATGGGCAAACAGATGAAGTAGGAAAGAATAACCTGCGATGTTGTAGGGTACGCCTAGAGCGACGTCACAGCTTCTCTGTGTCAGATGTACACACAGCCGTGGGATTCCATCTTTTCCATATTGAACATTGAATATGAAAAGCAGATGGCAAGGTGGTAGTCCACTGGTCTGAGCATTTCCTGGAGCCCATGCCGAGATGACCATTCTACGGCTATTTGGATTCTTTTTGATTGTATCAAGTACATACCTAACTTGATCATTGTATTGGGGTTCTCCATGTACCGGGAATTTTCTCCAAAAGTTGCCGTACGCACTAGGTACAAAACCATTTTCATCAGCCCAGTGATCCCAGAATTTGCAACCGTGCTTTTTTAATAGTCCTATGTGCAGGTCTCCAGACAAAAACCACAGATTTTCTACAACTATATTCTTCCATGAGATTTCTTTGGTTGTAAGCAATGGAAATCCATTCTTCATATCTATTGAATAATTGAGGTTAAATGCAGAGATTGTATCGACGCCAGTGCGGTTTTCCTTCCTAGTTCCTCGCTCCAAAACCTCTGTAACTAAATCCAGATATTGTTTCACGGGAGCCTATTGGAAAGGTGGCATAAAGTGTTGCTCCGACTTCGTAAATTATAAATAAATTAGTGCAATGTGTATTACATGCCTTTTCGTATAATTGATCATGAAAGCAATGAGATTTTGTTAGAGTCTCCACACGTTTCCGACCTGATAGAATATATCGATAAGACATCTGATGAATATATAGTCAAAGAGTTGACAATAACCTAGATATTTTTTACGCGTTTACCAGAATTTCCAAGCTCTCTATTAGTGCTATATCGTTTTCAGTAATTCCACCCTCATCTTTTGTTGCACAAGTTATCTTGACCCTGCCAT
This sequence comes from uncultured archaeon, assembly GCA_964568285.1. GTDB lineage: Archaea > Thermoplasmatota > Poseidoniia > MGIII > CG-Epi1 > CG-Epi1. The sequence continues at coordinate 1,489 of CAZMPT010000057.1, forward strand.
CACTTGTGATAAAAATATCAGGATAATGGCCCATTTCCCCAGCAATGCTTCCTACATGTTGGACAAATGTTATTGCCGATTGAAAACTGTTGAAATCGAATTGTTTATGTACGTTTTTGTAGACATCATCGTGATTCCATCCGTCGAGTCCTCTCAGTGTTTTCTCAACCTCTTCATCACTCATCAAATCGGCCATGTTTTGTCATTCTAAGTTGCTATATAGCATTTTGTCACCTTAGCAACTTATAAACTATTTTCAAATGGACAATCGTGTCTACTACAGAACAGAAGATGAAATCAGCTCTGGGTCTTAAACCAGACTTTCCTGTTTTCACTTTGGTTGGCTTTATAGTTTCATTAATGGGAATCTTTCCATTATGGCCACACATTGCAAAATATGTTCCTAGCCCTTACTATTCAATCACAGTGAATGGTGCGGACTTCATTATATTTACTGAAAATGCCATTTGGATTCTTATTTTGATGACATTTGTTACTTTTCTAACGCTTGTATTTATCATCCCACTTGCTTTATATTTCAGAGGTCTAAGTGAGTGGGAATGGGATCCAACGATGGTTGTCTTCTGGTTACTCATAACCGAAGGTATTTCCTTATTTCTTATTGAAATTTCTGAAACAAATGCCAACTTGAAAGATTATACCATATTATTGGTAGATGTTGTAGACTCTATATTCATAATCTTCATGACTGTATTCTTATTGAGAGCCTATTCTAATTTCTTTGTTCCTGTAATATCAGATTGGCTGAATGTTGGAAAATCAGACACACAATACGGTCCAATTCTAGACATCATAGGTTCTATTCTGATTGTTACTTTTGGTGTTACAAATTTCCTATCTACTTATCATGTTGATTTCGGCGTTCTTCTGGCTGGTGTTGGTGTAGTGGGTTTAGTCATTGCGTTAGCAGCTCAAGACACTCTCAGCAATTTCTTTTCTGGAATTCTTCTACTTCTTGATCAGGGTTTCAAGACAGGAGACATGATTCTTTTCAATGAGACCTATTGTTTAATTAGAGAAATAGGTCTCCGTTCTACCAAGATATATGACATAATCAATCACGTGATTATAATCATACCCAATAACGCTCTTGCAAATCAGGAGATCCTGAATTTGACCAGACCGGATAGGTATTATCGTCTTCGAACGGAAGTAGGAGTGTCATATGACTCAGATCCAGACGAAGTAGAGAGATTGTTACTGGAAGTTGCAGAAGAAAATAGTGAAATAGAGCACGATGACCCAACCCGAAAACCCTTGGTAAGATTCAGAGAATTTGGTGATTCTGCTTTGACTTTCTCACTGGTGGCTTGGATAAAGAATGTGATAAAGATAAGACAAATTAACTCAGATCTTCACCATCAGATTTTCAAGAAACTTAGTGACGCAAATGTAGTCATTGCCTTCCCACAAAGAGACATTCATGTGCATGAAGTTTCTAAATCACCGAAAAAATATGTGACAAAGTCCGCAGAAGATTCGGATGCTGAAAAAAATGCAAGAGAAGAAGCGGAAGAGAAAGCAAGACAAGCTGAAAAAGAATTGAAAGAAGCTGAAGAATCCGCGAGGCAAGCTGAAGAAGAGAGGGCTAGGCTAGAAGTGGAAGAAGCGGAAAGGCAGTTAGAAGAGGCAGAAAAGGAAGCTGAAGAAGCAGCTAAAAAAGCAGAAGAGGATAAGTCTAAGAAGGCTGAACAAGAGGCAAAGAAAGCAGAAGAAGCCGCGAAGAAGGCCGAAGAAGAAAAAGCAAAACTAGAAGCTGAAGAAGCTACAAGAAAGGCCGAAGATGAAAAAGCTAGGAAAGAAGCCGAAAAGGAGGCAAAAAGGGAAGCAAGGGAAGCCGAACGAGAAGCTAAGAAAGCTGAAAAGGAAGCTAAGAAAGCTGAAGAGGCTGTAAAGAAAGCCGAGGAAGCTAAATCAAAGTTAGAGGTCGAAGAGGCTGCAAAGAAAGCTGAAGAGGAAAAAGCTAAATTTGAAGCAGAAGAGGCTGTTCGATTAGCTGATGAGAAAAAGGCGAGAATTGAGGCTGAAGAAGCTGCGAAGATTGCTGAAGAAAAGAAGGCAAAATTAGAAGCTGAGGAAGCTGAAACGCGTAAGTTAATAGAAGAGATTAAAGCTAGACAAGCAGCAGCAAAGAAAAAATAATTTTATTCTTCAGTATACCAAATTGGTGGTGTGAAAAAATCACTTGATTCTCTTTCAATAATAGGAAGAGTCAGAATGCTATTCTCGTTTGTACTAATTGTCACGTATCCACTACTTACTGGCGAAGGTACATAGTCGTCATCAGTTTGTTTCACTACAAGTTGTAGCGTACTTCCTGCGGGTACAACCACATCCATGGCGAACATTTGCATTTTAGCATTCACAGTTCCAGTTACTGCACAAGGCTGGCCACATTCTCTTCCTCCTTCATGATATCGAAGGTCCATTACCCCATGGCCTAGGTGTATCCCACCAGCAATAGACAATTCAATGTACAGATGTCCTGATGTTTGCCCAGGTGGAATAGTGACATCCACATGGAAGGTTGGCATTCCAGAAATTCGGGTTTCATTCTCAAAGACTCCAGTTTCCAGCGTCAAAGTATTTGTTGGTCCAACCAAACCGCTACCAGAAGTAACACTGAGTCCTTCACCTATTGGTAGTTGTAAGAATTCTCGATCGTTTGTAGGCCACGTTTCCTCTACTCTCCATCCTCCTAGATTATCTTGCATTTCAACGTGAAGAGAAGGTTTCTGATTTCCTTCATACAAGTAGTAATTGAACCATTCCAGTAGGTCTTGAGCCCAGTCATATCTTACAGAATAAGGATATGCTTCAGCGCCTCTACCTGAGGACATTCCATTCTGATCTCCAGGTCTGTCTGGGTAGTGATGTCCCCACTGTCCAAATAGACCCTTAATTTCGAATCCAGCAGTTTGTAATTCCTTGTAAGCAGGAAATGCCATATGTGGGTCAACATTCCAGTCCTGCATCCCGTGAATGAAATAGATAGAACCATTGTAATTCTGCATTGCTCTTTCTAGGAAATGTCTATCCGTCCAGTATGTGTTACCTGCATAATCGACCTCATCACCAAGTAGGTAAGCTCCTGGTCCATTCGCATATCCCTCAGCGTATCCTCTGCAAACAGTCTGCCAGTCTTCACTATCTCCATCCCATCCGAACGAACCATACACTCCATTGTGCATGGCTATTCCTCTGGCCTCCATAGATCCATTACGCCACATTAGGTCGTGAACTCCAATTAATCCTGAAATAGGGATGATAGTTTTCAAGTGTTGATTGCCAAACATGGCAGCTTGCCAAGGTGTAGTTCCATCGTATGATTTTCCAATAATCCCTACATTTCCATTACTCCATTCTTGAGTGCCTAACCAAGTCACAGCCGCATCTATTCCCATTTGTTCACTCAGTCCCATGAAGTCCATGCAATGGTTTGACATTCCAGTTCCGAATACAGAAACTTGAGCAACAGCATATCCATATGGCACCATATTCTCTATCAAGAATTTACCTAGACGATTTGCAGGAGTTAAAGCATCAACATCCCCATCATCATAGTATGGACCAACGTCAGCGATAACCGGTACTTTGGTCCCATTTGGAACGTCAGGCATCCATAATCCAAGATGTACTTGACAGTCATCAGTGATAGTACATCCTAATTCACTTGCCGGTAGATCAACATCAACAAAGACACTTTCTGGACCCGTTATTCCATATTCACCTTTTTCTAGAGTATAACTGTAAGATCCAGTTGTATTGAATGGTTGATTGACCCTATCCCAAACTGGAACAAGTCCATTTCCAGCTATTATATCACCTATGTCTTTTTCATCATCCTCGCTAAAATACAACAAAACCGATGACAAAAGCAGGATTACTGCTGTGATTCCTGCAAAGACACGGTGTTCCATATGGGGATTATTTACGGCCTTGTTATAGAGTTTGTTCAGAATCAATCATAACCGTAGCGATAGTAATCAACCATTAATCCATTCTCGTCCTGCAATATTGCCATATCTCCACCATTATTCCAAATTCCTTGATACCAACCCCAGAAGAGAGCAGTTTCATTGTCTTCTCCTGAACCCGTGTATACTCTGATGCTAGTATCAGCGTCTAGAGTATAATTGAATTCATAAGCAGTACGCGCAGCTTCATCCTGCAAGTACCAGCCTTCCATGTTGATATTGTAATTATCGTGGTTTGTAATAATTAGATATTCACCATCGACTTCACTTCCCTCAGGATCATATTCGATATAATCGATAGTAATATTGTACTGTGATTCAGTCCACAAACCTACATGGTCATTTGCAGCCGATTCTTGTGCTTCCTGGTAGCTCTCATCCATATCAGTTCCGGAGGAATAAGGATACCAGAAGGCCATTCCCATCCTAATCATTTCATAGTTAACTGAAATACCATCAACGTAAACATGCCTAAGCAATCTCCCACTTGTGTCTACATCATCATTCTTACTATCGTTGACTAAGGTCACTTCTTTTCCCATAATCATTTCACTCAAAGCTTCGGTTGCTTCATCGGAGAAAGGCCTTCCTTTTTCAGGAGTATTGATTCCAATTATTCTCACCCTTTCTTCATTGCCAAGATCGAATGTATCTCCATCAACAACTTCCGTAACTGTCATGTTGTAATCTTGAGTTTCTT
>CAZMPT010000058.1:0-6177 GCA_964568285.1 uncultured archaeon
GATCCTTTGCACACCAGACTTTACGAGAAATACAAGATTCAAGTACCTGTATTTGGTTGGCCGCATCATGATAGACGCTATCTAAGAATAGCATCTTACCTTTACAATTCTATCGAAGAATACGAATATTTAGCAGAAATATTGAAAAAAGAAGTTTGACCCGATATTTTTAAAACAGGCAAATGTGCGCACATTCTCATGGCGCCTGACGAAGAAGAGATAGAGGATTTGCTGGAAGAGGAATCCGAAGAAGAGAAGGAAGAAGAAATAGACCCAGATGCCCCTCTTCGTCAACCAATAGTCGCAGTTTTAGGACATGTAGACCATGGAAAAACATCTCTTCTTGATTATGTAAGAGGCACAACAGTCGTCAAGAGAGAGGCTGGAGCCATAACTCAACACATAGGAGCAACCGAAGTTCCTTTTGAGACAGTATCTAAGATTTGTGGGCCGTTATTGAAGGAAGGAAGCACTACTCTACCAGGACTTCTCTTCATCGATACACCAGGCCATCATTCCTTTACAACATTAAGATCACGTGGTGGAGCTTTGGCAGATTTAGCCGTTCTTGTGGTTGATATAACTGAAGGTTTCAAGCCACAAACAATAGAATCAATAAACATATTGAAACAGCAACAAACACCATTTATTCTGGCATTGAACAAGGTTGACAAGCTACCAAGTTGGCGCAGCCGGCGGGGCTCATTTTTGGCCAATAGTGCAAACCAAAGTTCGATAGCGAAACAGAATTTTCAGACCAGAATGTACGAGATTATAGGTGAACTCGGAGAGCACGGTTTCGATTCAGCCTTATTTTCAGAAATAGAAGATTTCCAGAAAACAATTGCATTGATTCCCACGTCTGTAAAAGAAACTGGAGAAGGCGTTCCTGAACTATTTATGATATTAATGGGATTGGCCCAAAGATATCTCAGAGATAGTCTGTTACTTGGAGAAGGATCATCTGAGGGAACTGTCCTAGAAATAAAAGAGGAAAAGGGCTTAGGAAAGACAATGGGAGTTATAATTTATAATGGAATATTACAATCTTCAGACACATTGATAATTGGAGCTGAACCAGAGCCCATTGTCACCCGAGTTAGAACACTTTTGAGACCAAAACCCCTTGATGAGATTAGAGATCCAAGACAGCAATTTGATAGTGTGAAAACGGTCGGTGCAGCAGCAGGTCTGAAAGTAGTTGCACCAGATATTGAAGGTGTTGTGGCTGGTGCCCCATTCTACAGCGCTTCGAGTGAGGAAGAGATAGACGATGCATTGGACAGATTAGCAGATTCGATGCAGTCAAACGTCAATTGTACAGACGAAGGTGTCGTCATTCGCGCGGACGCAATAGGCTCTCTGGAAGCTTTGGCATACGAATTATCAGCAGCTAAGATACCGATTGTGAAGGCTTCAGTTGGAGACGTCTCCAAACGAGATGTGGTAACTGCAGATCCATCAGATGAGGAATACAGAGCGATATTGGCATTCAATGTCAAGACCCATCCAGACGCAAAGAATGAATTGTTTGAGACAGGAGTTAAACTATTCGAGTCAGATATTGTTTATCGTCTTCTGGAGGAGTATGAGGAATGGAAAGCTCAAATCAAGGAAAAACAAGCTCAACACCTGAGGGAAGATTTTGCACACCCAGGTAAATTCGAGATTCTAGAGGGGCACACTTTCCGTACTAGAGATCCCGCGGTTGTCGGCGTCAGAGTCCTAGGTGGCCGTATAGCATTGAACCAAGCAGTTCTTAGAGGTGACAACCAAGTCGTAGGGCGCATCCAATCTCTGCGAAGCGGCGACCAAACTCTCAAAGAAGCGATACAGGGCGAGGAGATAGCGATTGCAATTACTAATGTAACAGTCGGGAGACAAATATCCGAGGGCGACGTCCTCTACATAGAGATGGACGAAAGAGCAATCCTGAAGGTCCGCGATGCAGGAGTGAAACTGAATCCTATTGAGGAAGATATAATCACTGAAATGCAGCGTTTCAAGAAGAAAGATCAACCTTTCTGGGGCAGATAAATCAATAATCCATTTGTCCATAATATCGGAACATTTTCTTTCCAATAGGAACATTACTCTGACATTTTCGAATGTCATCCGAGCCCATTTCCCCCATGGCTAGTTTTAATGATAAGTATGGAGGACAATAGTTATCGGCATAGATGAATGTAGATACACGAGGATTGATTTCCATTAGTACACCACCACGTGTACTAATGTCAACACAATAATCCATAGGGAGATGTTTCATCACATTTCTACCATACTCAAATGCTTTTTCATTCTCTATAACTTCAAAACCCATTGCTAGTCCCGAGGCAAAATTCATCCGGCGTTTAACAGAGCAGACCAAAGCATCTCCAGATTTTAGAACAGGATCAATCTTCAACTCTTCTCCATCGAGATATTCCATAACCATCAGTTCGGGTATTTCTTTGTCTCCGACAGTGTTTCGCAATTCATCCATGGAAATGAATTTAGCAAAAGGCCTCCCATTGAATAAGAGATCATAGCGGTCGGATTTCTCAGTCATTACTCTGACACCCCGAGATCCCTTTCCTTCAGGCGGTTTGAACACCACATCTTTCTCAGGATAACCAAGTTTGGTCGCAGCACTTTCCAATTCTTTAAGTGTGTGAACTAGATAATACTCAGGAACGTCGATTTTCCCCTTAAAATGCTCATACATAAGGAATTTATTTTCACACAATCTTACAAACTCATGTTTTGAGGCTAGAAGTATGCAATGCTTCTCAATGGCACCAGCGGCCTTTGACAAATGAAACATTTCCCAAGAAGTTTGAGGGAAGACAACATCAATATTGTGTTTTTGTACCAAATCAATAATGGCATTCACATACCCTTTCTCATAAGCCCAAGGAACAACAGCAAAATCATCACAAATCCATCTGCCAATAGCTTGTTCAGTAGCATTTGTACCTAGAATGAACATCTCGGCTTCCTGAGCCTTAAGATTGGTAATCAATGCGTGCGCACCAGGACATCCAACTCCTGTAAGTAGAATCCTCACGATTGCTCACCAGCCTTGTCTTCTAACAGGTTTTCGTATACTTCAAGCATCTTTTTCTCTTGCAATTCCCAACAATAATTCATTTTGAATGCCTTGAATCCCTTTTCACCCATTTTCTTTCTGAGTTTCTTGTCATTAGACAATTTAGTTAGAGTGTCAACCCAATCATCAGACACATAGCCACACTCATATCTTTCTACAACTTTCTTGCGCGCTTCGTATGGCCCAACTATAGCTGGAATCTTGTACGCCATGGCATCCAGTAGTTTCTTTGGCATTGCATAATCTCTCAGGCGTTTGTCCACATAATGTCCTACAATCAAGATGTCACATGCAGTATAACATTCACTCATCATGCTGTATGGTAAGGGGCCAGTGAATTTTGCATTCGCCCCTTTCTCAACAGCCATTTCCTCTAATTCCTCTATCATTTTACTATATCCTGATCTCCCTTTCGGAGGTCCACCCACAATAAGTAAACTCAATCCACTAACTTTTGATGCAGCCCCTAGAATTTCTTCTAAGATGGGTTTCCGCAACCCTCCGATATAGCCCGCAACAACTCCATCCAATCCAAATCTATCAGTTAGAACCGGTTTTTCGACTAATTCCAGCGGTTCTGAATTGTAGAGCACTGTTGCACCACCTAAGCGGACTGCCATTTCGTCCGAGACCGTCAAAACTGCATCGACTTTTTTGATTAGTGATTTTTGTTTTCGCCCGTAATATGTACCAATAAACCAGTTTTGGACTTTCTCCATCATTGGCCAATCTTCATGCGAATCAAAGATTACTTTTGCTCGACACTCCTTACTAGCTTCAACAGCAGCCTCTAGAACTTCTAAATCATGAGCGTGAATTATGGCAGGCCAATAGTCGATTACTTTGTCCTGCAGTAGTTTCATGGCTTTACGGAATCCTTTGACTTTTGAAAATAACCCTCCGCTCAATTCCTGGAAAATTCTAACTACTTTGATTCCATCTCTCTCCTCTTCCCATTTAGTCTCATATTTCTCTAATCTACGAGCCCAGCAGAATACAGTTACTTGGTATCCAGAATTGACAAGTGAGAGAGCTTCACGATAGACACGATTATCCTCGTTTGGCACAAGTAGATCGTGCCCTAGTATCATAGCAACCTTTGTCATAGTAATTGATCCAACCTCACTTTGATAGCTTCAAAACCTTCGGCATATGCGCACGAAAGTTGAATTCCACGCATCTTAACCACAGAACGGAAGAACTTCTCATTAAAGTATGGATTGTGTTTTTGGCTGTTGTAGCAATCCAAGGCAAGAATTTTCTTCTTGACATGCTTTTCTTTCAATGGAATGAAGCAGTTTAATGACACAGAAAGATTATTCCAAGGAAGTTCATAACCAAGCAACGTACATTTTCGAAATGCCCTTTTGGCTTCAGAAGTTACGACGCCATGATCTTGATGAATGTCTGTTGTAGTTGGAGTAAACACAACATCATATTCATTTTCTTTTGAATGGTCGTACAGCGCCTGAAGAATATCTTGACGATCCCTAGGGAAAAATCTAGTATGAAAGTCAAGAACCTCATGAGTAACTCCTAGAATATTTCCTGATTTTGCAGCCTCATCTATTAGGTCTGGATAACGATCGCTAACTGCACTAAAATAGATTACATGCACGGCCCACCCCTCTTCTACCATTTTTGCTACGGTTCCTCCACATCCAAGTTCTGCATCATCGGTGTGCGGACTTAGTACTAAGGCACTCTTTTTCTTTCTGGATTTATTCTTTGAGATTACTGCATTTCTAAGAGCTTCACTTACATTTACGTTCTCATTTTTTGCCCCATCCTTCAGATTTTTCCAATCTTCTGCGAACTCATCAGTTATATTCAGCAGATACTGTTCTCGCTTACGCTTCCAAGCCATTAGTTATATGTCTTTAAACATTAGGTTATATAACCCTTCCTTTCAGGTACGCCGTGTCTAAAGTTAACATCACTAACTTCGAAGGAGTCTATGAACCCGCAGAAGATTCATGGCTAATGATTAACCATCTTCCTGAGTTAACAGGTTCGGTTTTGGAGATTGGTTGCGGTACAGGAATCATCTCAGTTCATCTAGCAAAAAGAGGATTGCAAGTAACCGCAGTGGACAAAAACCCAAAAGCGGTTGAGGCAACTTTATTCAATTCCACAAACAACAATGTTGAACTTGAAGTCATAGAGGGAGATATGTTCACTCCAGTTTCAGACCGTAAATTTGAGACAATAGTCTGTAACCCACCCTATCTTCCTCCAGCAGATCAAGGATATCAAGACTCAGAGTTGAAATTAGCTGTAGAAGGAGGCTCAGGAGGCACTGAATTCACAGAAAGATTTCTTTCCGAAGCCACAGATTATCTAGGGAAAGAGGGCTCAATATATTTGGTAATTTCAAGTAGAATGAAACCTCTTAAAACAGAATGGAAGCGCGAGACCATTCATCAAGAAAAATTCTTTTTTGAAAGGCTCATGCTCGAGCGCTTTTCCCTTACGACTCAAGACTTCTAAACTTCAGATAGGAGGATCGTAGGTTGGCGGTCCGGCAATCGTCAAAAGTTTGAGCCCCCTCATCAGAATCTGTCCAAACGGAAGTGAAAGGGCAGAATAGACTAGAATCCAATGAGGCAGAAACCACAAATTATCGTTCAGATCGTAATTGCCTTCCCACGGTAGGGAAAGGACTGGGTGTTCCATCCCTTCTACAAATATCCTTAACCACATTATAATTGGGATAGCAATGAGCATTGTGAACATCATGGGGCGCATCTGATTCGACATCATATCACTTTGAAGAACCATTACTTGAGGATTTAGATCCATAAGTTTCCTCATTCTTGGTTCATTCCCACTCTTACGGGCATCGCTCATTTCTTTCTGATAGGCCTTCATCTTGTTCTGGGTGTCTGCCATAGCCTCCCAGTCTATGAGAATGTGTCGAATTATGGTCGTGAGAGAAATCATAGTTACTCCAGCCAACAAGAACGTCACTGCAGGATATTCATAGTCAAAGGTTATTCTTGAACCTAAAACAGTACCCGCTGCACTACCCATACCATCTCTCAATTCCGGATTCATGATGATATAAATCATGAATAACATAGTCA
>CAZMPT010000059.1:0-6172 GCA_964568285.1 uncultured archaeon
TCATCCCCAGATCCTGATATCTCAAGATCATGACCATCTGCACTAACGCTTGGCACTATCAAAACAGATGCAATCATAGCCAATGCAGCTACGAAAACACCCAGATTTCGTACGTTTTGTTCCATCTTTTCACCTTTTTTGCGTCCTATATGTCCTTAAACGGAGACACAAGGTAACTACTCTCATCGTAGGATGTATTTAAAAAGTTTCTGAAATTCAATATTCTTGAATGGTTTTATTTTTTTACAATAAAAATAGTTAGGAAACCTTTTATAGTTGTGCCATTAGCGAGGAACCCCAATTATTGACTGGGAAGTTGGTGTTAAAATTGAGAGAACATTCGAGATTTGAGAAGGCCCGTGTTATTGGTGCTAGAGCACTTCAGATTTCAATGGGCGCTCCTGTTCAGATCAAAGTTCCTGAGGATATCATTGATCCTGTCATAATCGCCCAAATGGAATACGATAAGAATGTCATTCCTATTGATATCGTAGATAGAGAGAAAAAGTGAACATAAGAGATATTGCTTTACGTAGAATAATTGACTCCAGAGGAAATCCTACCATAGAGGCTGAAATAAGAACAAAAACTGGATTCGGAAGAGCTGCTGCGCCTGCGGGTGCATCAACTGGAACTCATGAGGCTGTAGCTTGGCCAGAAGGAAGCGTCTCGAAAGGAATGCAAACTGCTGAAGAAAAGGTACTTCCTCAATTAATAGGGCTTTCAAGCGAGGATCAAGAAAATTTCGATAAAACTTTGAGAGATATAGATGGAACTACTAATTTTAGCAACATCGGAGGAAATGTAACTGTGGCTCTTTCACTTGCTTGTGCAAAAGCTGCTGCTGATTCAAAGGATATCGGACTGTATGAGCACGTTGGAAAAACCGACGGATACTCACTTCCAGCCCCTATGTCAAACGTTCTAGGTGGAGGTGCACATGCAATAGGCGGCACTGACATCCAAGAATTCTTGGTCACCTCATTTACAGAGGATGTGAACAGTGCAATAGAGGCAAATTCTGCAGTTCATAAAAAAGTGGGCAACATGCTTAAGGAAAAATTCCCAAATATTGCTTTAGGAAAAGGCGATGAGGGCGCATGGGTGGCTCCAATGGGAAATGTTGAAGCTTTAGAATTAGTTGTTGATGCTGCAAACAAAGTAGAAAAGGAAACTGGAGTTGAAATAAGGCCAGGATTAGACATGGCTGCAAGTGAATTTTACAAAGATGGAGAATATCGATACAAAGAGCAAACGCTAACGCCTGATAAGCAAGTTGACTTTGTTGCAGGACTAATAGAAGAATATGGTTTGCACTCTGTTGAGGACCCCCTTGACCAAGAAGATTTTGAATCATGGGCTAATTTGACGGGAGAAACCGATGCATTGATTATCGGGGATGACTTATATGTTACAAACACTGAGAGGTTACAGAAAGGAATTGAAATGGGATCTACCAATTCAATTCTGATAAAACCAAACCAAATCGGCACTCTCACGGACACAATAAACGCTGTTGAACTTGCCAATAAAGCAGACATGGCAACTGTAATTTCACATCGTAGTGGAGAAACTACTGACGCAACCATTGCTCACCTAGGTGTGGCATTTGGATCACACGCAATCAAAACTGGGATAATGGGTGGTGAAAGGATTGCAAAGCTTAATGAACTAGTCCGAATCAGCGAGCAACTCTGATGACCGAAACCGAGGCAAAAGAACTGCTCATTGACGAGGATACATTCCTCACTTGTGGAGTTCATATTGGGACCAAACAAAAAAGCAAGGATATGGAACCATATATCCACAAGGTAAGAGATGATGGGCTAAGAATTCTAAATGTGAATTTAACATCTGAGAAAATTGTCGATGCCGCGAATTTTCTGAAAGAATACGAGGCAAAGGATGTCTTGGTTGTCTCTGCAAGACAATACGGCTGGAAACCAGCAAAGAAATTTGCAGATACTTGTGGATTCAGTTGCATTGCTGGTAGATTTACCCCGGGAAGACTGACAAACCCAGAAATGCGTCGTTTTATAGAACCGAAGATTATTATTCTCACAGACCCTGCAGCTGATGCACAAGCACTCAGGGAAGCAATCAACATCAAAATTCCAGTAATAGCAATGTGCGATTCCAACAATCTTACCAACAAAGTGGACATCGTTATACCTGGAAACAACAAAGGTAGACGCTCCTTAGCACTGATTTATTGGCTTTTGTCAAGAGAGATTCTAAGAATCAGAGGGGAACTAGGTTTAGATGAGGACCTAGAAGAGACAATAGACGATTTTGAAGCTCCTCTAATCTGAATAGTTCTCTTTTTAAAAGCAAAGCCATAGCAAGCTGTGTGGATTTTCGAACTACTCTATTTCTTTTACTTTTTCCTTAGATTGAGGCTAGAAGTTCCTCTATATTCACAGGAAGAATATCGAGATCTAGTGACTTTGAGAGCAAGAAAACTGGCCAAAAGATACAATATGAAAATATATGTGAAAGGGAAACCACAACCAGGATTTCTAGCTGCCAACCATACTAGTTACCTTGACCCTGTAGTAGTACAGGCCGTAAAGACAGGCGGCGCAGTATCAAAAGTCGAAGTTAAAGATTATTTTCTGTTTGGACCAATTGCATCCAAAGTTGGAATGTTGTGGGTAAAACGAGAGAATAAAAAATCAAGGAGTGGAGTTATACAGCAGTTAAATCAATGGGATGCTGCAAATCATCCACTATGGATTTTCCCAGAAGGGACAACGTCAAGTTTTGGGAAATTGGATCCTTTCAAGATGGGAGTTTTCAAAGCTGCTGAGAATAGTGGACAGATGATTCAACCATTGGTATTTTGCTATGACAATCCACAAGTAGACTGGGGAAGTACTGGCCACGAGAAAGATTTATTCAAAAGTATTCTTGATTTTTACAAGAACAAGATTCATACGAACGTCTACTGTTTCTGGATGGAACCAATGAAGGTTGGGCCTGGAGAAGCGCAGAAGAAAGCCGATGAATTACACAGAAAAATGTTGATATATATTAGGAGATTTGAGAAGGCTAGAGATGAGAATGAGTAAGAAACGATGGGAAGATGAGACACTAAAGCCAACACTGGAGAAATACCCAGAAAGAGAGGAAAGTCATCTCGATGAAAGAGAAATACTGAGCGCTCCTGAAGACGTCGATCAATCCAAATTTGATTTGCCTGGCAAGAATCCCTACACTCGAGGGATTCATCCTACTGGATATAGAGGAAAATTATGGACAATGAGGCAATATGCGGGATTCGGTACTGCTAAGGAAACAAATGAAAGATTCAGATATCTTCTTTCTGAAGGACAAACTGGGCTTTCTGTTGCCTTCGACCTGCCCACACAAATCGGATATGATAGCGATGATGAAATGGCCATAGGTGAAGTTGGTAAGGTGGGAGTTGCTATAGATTCTATCAATGATATGGAAGATTTGTTTGATCAAGTTCCTTTGGATGCAGTTTCTACTAGTATGACCATCAATGCTCCGGCATCCATACTGTTAGGGATGTACATAGCAACTGGAAAAAAGCAGGGAATTGCTGAAAACAAACTAAGAGGTACGATTCAGAACGATATTTTGAAGGAATACATAGCTAGAGGGACTTACATATTTCCACCAAAACAGTCCATGAGGCTAACTACCGATGTGTTTGAATATTGTGCGAAGAATGTACCCAAATGGAACACCATCTCTGTGTCTGGATATCATATTCGTGAGGCTGGCTGTACTGCTGAACAAGAATTGGCTTTTACCATTGCAAATGGAATAGCGTATGTTAGTGCGGCCATAGACAAAGGACTCGATGTTGATGATTTTGCGCCCAGAATGGCGTTTTTCTTCAATGGGCATAATGATTTCCTCTATGAAATAGCAAAATTCAGAGCTGCTCGTCAAATATGGGCAAGAATAATGTCTGAAAAATTCGGTGCGAAGAATGAGAAATCGATGATGCTCAGATTCCATACTCAGACTGGAGGATCTACGCTCACAGCACAACAGCCTCACAACAATGTTGTGAGAACAGCTATCCAAGCATTGTCTGCAGTGTTGGGAGGTACACAAAGTCTACACACTAATGCATTAGATGAAGCATTAGGACTTCCATCAGAGAAAGCTGCAAGAATAGCGCTAAGAACTCAACAGATTATTGCTGATGAATCTGGAACAACTAATACTATCGATCCTCTAGCTGGCTCCTATACTATTGAAGCTATGACTGAGGAATTAGTCACAGGTGCGATAGGATTGATAGATGAGATAAGTGATAAAGGTGGCATGTTGAACTGTATAGAAGAGGGATGGGTGCAGGCACAGATTATGGACTCTGCTTACAAATACCAACAGGAAGTAGAAAACAACAAACGAATAATTGTAGGCGTTAATGAACACATAGATAAAGAAGATGAACTTGAGGGAGAAGTAACAAAAATAAATGAGAAAGCAATTCAAGATCAAATTAGTAGACTAAAGAATATGAAGAATGAACGTGGGAATATAGACAATTATCTAAGTGTTTTATCTCAGAAAGCTAGTGACGATAGTGAGAACCTCATGCCACACATAATTGAAGCTGTATCTGCCAAAGTAACGATTGGAGAAATCTGTAATACCTTACGAAAAGTATGGGGTGAATATAGGCCAAAAGAAATTCTCTGATTATCAAGTAATTTTATCTAAGGCCTCTTCAATTCACAAAGACTTGGCGAGGCTAGGCTAGTGTTGGTTAAACTGGGGGACTGTGGATCCCTCGTCCCGGGTTCGACTCCCGGGCCTCGCCCCATTTTTGTGGCCTATAAATCTTCCATAGATACTTCGGTTTCTTCCCCAGTTTCTAAGTCTTTAACTTTAATCATCTTGCGTGACCATTCGTCAGGAGCGAGCAAAACTAAGCGCCTTGCACCTGTACGTTCTGCATGCTTGAAAGCCCACTTTATTTTTTTATCCTCCAATACTAAATCAACTGTTCTGTCAGATGAACGCAAAGATGCAGCTACCTTAACTGCAATTTCTCTTAAATCCTGATTTAGAGGAAGAACAATATCATCAACACCACTTATCAATTCAGGAATCAAGCCTTTTTCAGATAGTAATTCCATAATGACCATATCTCCAAAACCAAAACCGGTTGCAGGTAAATCCTTACCGCCTAATGTAGAAAGAAGATTATCGTATCTACCTCCTCCACAAATTGCTCTAAATTTCCCTTCTCTATCATGAGCCTCAAAGACAGATCCTGTGTAGTATGCAAGACCTCGAACTACAGATGCATCGAATTCAACCCATTCGGACATGCCGTATGAATCAATTAAATCGAATAATGTATTTAGTTCTGAAACGGCTGTACTTTTATCTTCCAGAGACTTCTTCAGACCTTCCATATCCTTGATTCCAAGAACTGATTGAATGCTTGATACAACTTTAGTGGAATGGCCAAGCTCTGATAGTTGTGTCTCGATGACTTCTGAGGAAAGTTTGTCCATTTTGTCCACTATAATACAAGTTTGAGCGAACAAATCTCCTTCAACACCTAAGGAACCTAGAACTTCCTCCAAAACTTTACGGCTGCTTATTCTGAGTACTATATCTCCTGATGTTAGGCCTATTTCTTCAAAAAAGGTCACAAGAACCGAAATTAATTCTGCGTCTGCAGATATTTCAGTTGTTCCCCAAATGTCAACATTCCACTGATAATGTTCTCTTCCACGGCCTCTTTGTGTTCTTTCATAACGCCAACATTGAGGAATTGAGAACCACTTAATCGGCATTGGTAAGCTTCCAGCTCTTGCCATAACCATACGTGCTAAAGATGGAGTCATCTCAGGGCGTAACGAAACATTGCGATCGCCCTTATCTTGAAAATTATACAATTGCTTCGTTATTTCTTCGCCTTGTTTCCTAGTATACAGTTCTTCATATTCTAAAACAGGTGCATCATACTCCTCGAAACCATGTGAAAGTGATGCAATTGTGAAATTATCAAACAACCAATTCCGTAATCTCATATCTTCTGGATAAAAATCACGGGTACCACGGACGCCTTGAGTCACATCAGGTCATTGAGGCCAGATGTTAAGCGCTTCGGACTGGCCACAAAGTTATAGAAGTCCCGCAATAGGGTTCTAATGGGTACGCCAGAAAAGAT
>CAZMPT010000060.1:0-6021 GCA_964568285.1 uncultured archaeon
AGAAAGCCTCTTTATGGAAAAAGATATATCATTTATTCCTTGATTGTGGGCACCGTCCTGAGCGTCATAGTCTGGGTTCATCACATGTTCATAACTGGAATCGATCCTCTTTTGCGAGAGGTCATGAGTGTGACTACCGAGTTAATTTCGATACCATTCGCGGTGATAATGATATGCCTGATTGCGACACTTTACGATGGCAAGATCACTTTTCCAACAGCAAATCTGTTTGCCCTAGGAGCCATTGGGATTTTTGTGATTGGTGGTGTGACGGGCGTCTTTTTGTCATCAGCAGCTATTGATTATCATCTTAGAGGAACGTACTACATAGTTGCACATTTCCACTATACACTGGGCGCAGTGACTTTAGGAGTTGTAGCGGCAGTATACTATTGGTATCCTCTTATGTTTGGCCGTATTTTGGACGAAAGATTAGGCAAATTACATTTTTGGGGATCCTTTTTTGGAACAATATTGACGATGACTCCTCTTTTCTATCTGACTGATATGCCTCGTAGAATCTATGTTTATGGCGCAAACGAGCATGAATTAGTCTGGGGAGATTACCACTTTTTGGCAACAATAGGAGCTTTTGTGGTCTTCGTTGCACAGTTGATATTCTTGTACAACTTGATACGAAGTTATTCCCACGGTAGAGAAGCTGGTTCGAATCCTTGGAACGGTAGTACACAAGAATGGGGTAGTGAATAGGGTGGCTCTTTCATCTATTCCAAAAACTTGGATTCTGTTTCTCCTGATCGCAGTCTCGGTTTTCTTTGTAACTCTTGCAGAGTCACGCAGTTCAGGGATAGCCTATGACGATGCTAAGAACGGTTGTATTTGCCACAGTAGTTCAGCAACAAGTGATGTCACAATTTCCATATCAGACCTTCCTGGAAAATTTGAGGCCAGTGAGATCTACAATCTAAAGATAACGCTTACAGGTGGCCCAGAGGTAACCTCAGATTCTCAGAATCATGGTGGCTTTAGCTTGACCAGCAGTGTTGGTACACTCTCTTCCAAGGATGAATATACACAACTCATGGAGGATGGTTCTTTAACTCACACTCCGGCAGGTAACAATCAACGAATATGGGAGGTCCAATGGACAGCACCCTCTGATGATTCCCAAAGTGTCGAATTCAAAGTAGGAGGCAATTCAGTGAATGGAGATGATGAACCGAACGAACCAGATCAGTGGAATATTCTTGAAACGACAGTAGAGGGTGTGAATTATTCCGAGGACAATTCATTTCTATCATCAGTATCACTTTCTCTGGTGATTTGTGTATTGATAATTGGTGCCATATCAAGGAGACACCATGTCTGAGGATCCGGTACCACTCAAGGGCATACATCACATAGAATTGTGGGTCGGGAACGCCAAACAGGCAGCCTATTACTATCGCAAAGCCTTCGGTTTCTCACAAATAGCTTATTCAGGTCTGGAAACAGGAAACAGAGATAGTACTTCCTATGTTCTGGAACAAGGAAGTGTGAGACTGATGCTAACTACTCCACTACACAGTGGTAACGGGGTTGGTGAACACGTCAAGAAGCATGGGGATGGTGTGTATGACATAGCCTTCCACGTCGATGATGTTGATTCCTGCTTTGAAGAGGCCCTAAAACGGGGGGCCCGGTTTGCCATGACGCCTCATGACCTGACAGATTCCAATGGTACGGTGCGGAAGGCAGCGATTCATACATACGGGAATACTATTCATTCATTTATTTCCACGAATACCTACAGGGGCCATTTTCTTCCAAACTTTGAACCCAGAATCTATACTGAAGACCCTATAGGTCTCCGCTTCATAGATCACGTTGTCGGCAATGTTGATGTAGGTCAAATGGATAAATGGGCAAATTTCTATTCCGAGGTCCTTGGCTTTACGAATATCATTCATTTTACAGACAAGGATATTTCAACCAAATACAGTGCATTAATGTCAAAAGTGATGGAAAGTGGTAATGGACGTATCAAGTTCCCCATCAATGAGCCTGCCAAAGGCCTCAAAAAGTCACAGATTGAAGAATTCATAGAATTTTACGAGGGTCCTGGAGCTCAACATATCGCTCTCTTGACAGATGATATCATCTACACTATATCCCGATTCAAGGATATGGGTGTAGAGTTTCTGCATGTCCCTGATACGTATTATGAGGATTTAGAGTCAAGGGTAGGGCCAATAAAGGAGGACATGGCCAAGATTAAGGAGCTAGGAATCCTTGTAGATCGCGATGATGAGGGCTATCTTCTCCAATTGTTCACGAAACCGGTTCAAGACAGACCCACTCTTTTCTATGAGATAATACAGAGACGTGGAAGTCGTGGATTTGGCCAAGGTAATTTTCAGGCTCTTTTTGAATCGATTGAGAGAGAACAAGCATTGCGTGGTAATCTATGAAAAGATTATATACAAATTCAGTTGATTTTGGGCGTGTAGAAAACCCCCCTCCTAAAATCAAGAGGATTCATCATGTGGCATATCGTTGCAAAGATGCCAAGGAAACGGTCGAATTTTATCAGGATGTGCTTAACATGGATTTTCAATTGGCCATTGCAGAAGATAAAGTCCCATCAACGAAGGAGCCAGATCCCTACATGCATGTATTCCTGGATGCAGGTATGGGCAATGTTTTGGCATTTTTCGAATTACCCAATTCGCCACCCATGAGTAAGGATCCAGCGACACCAGATTGGGTGCAGCATATTGCTTTTGAGGTCGAATTTCCACAGGACTTGCTCGAGATAAAGTATCGGGCTGAGAATTATGGCCTAGATGTTTTAGGACCTATTGATCACACTATTTTCAATTCGATTTATTTCTTCGACCCGAATGGCCATCGAGTAGAGATAGCCTATAACACTAGAAGTAACGGAGATCTTGAGAGACTTAATGCTGTTGCTTGGGACATGCTTGAGGAATGGAGCCAAACGAAAAAAGCACCCCGGGCAGCAGCCTGGTTACATGAGAAGGAATTCTCATGAAAGACAGTCAGACTTACACAAGTGGTTTGCACCTAAATCATCAGTGCCCTGGTCTATGGCGCAGCACAAATAATAGACCATTTTTATTAATTATTTCTACCAAATTTGGCGCCTATTAATGGACTCAACCTCAGACAAATTATATATACTAGAGTATATATCGCATCAATACGATATGTTAGTTATGTTAACGTATTGTTGATTGAAATGAAAGAAAACAAAAAGGAAATGAGTTTGAATCGAAAGAAATCTGTTGTGCTTACAGCACTTCTGGTAGCCTTTACAGCCTTTGCTGGATGTCTTGGTGATAATGAGGTATCTTGTGGTGAAGGAACTGAATTAGTTGATGGAGAGTGTGTACCCATTGCTGATGATAAAGAATCCAATACTATCACTTTTACATTGATAGGAAAGGATATGTCATTCATTGGTGATGGTGAAGATATTGATGGTATCATCAATCCAGATCTTAGTGTTCCTTTAGGCTCTAAGGTAGTAATTAATCTAGTTATGGGGGAGGCCAATCTTCATGATATAACACTTGACGAATTTGATGTGGCTACAGAACAACTGTATGAGGAAGGGAGTATGGCATCAGTAACTTTTACAGCAGATATGGAAGGAACATTTGCATACTATTGTAGCGTGCCAGGTCACCGTGCTGGTGGAATGGAAGGAAAGTTTATTGTTGGTGATGGAGAAAATACGGTGGACCCTGTTGGGAGTATTGAAAATATTGGCCCTGCATTAGCAGTAGACACAGACAATATTGCAAGAGATCCTATGTTAGTTCCTGAACCAATCGAGAGAACTGAATCTGCAATTGTTCATATCTATATGGAGGCTGTAGAATTAACGGCTGAAATAGAACCAGGAACCACCTTCACATATTGGACATATAATGGAACTGTACCAGGCCCTATGTTCCGAGCCCGTGTAGGGGACACGGTTGTTGTACATTTCAGCAATAGAGCAGAAAGTATGATGACACACAATGTTGATTTCCATGCCGTCACAGCACAAGGGGGCGGAGCTGCAGCAACAAGTACTGCTCCAGGTACAACTAGTACTTTCTCGTTTAAAGCAATGCATGCTGGACTCTTTGTTTACCATTGTGCTACCCCTGACGTTCCTACACACATCAGTAAAGGAATGTATGGAATGATCCTCATAGATCCTGAAACACCGTTACCCACAGTAGATAAGGAATTATATCTCATGCAAGGAGATATCTACACCAAATGGAGGCCCGGTACTGTAGGCCACCAAGAGTTTGATGACGAGGCACTTTTTGATGAGAATCCAACATATGTTGTTTTCAATGGAAAATTTGCATCTTTTACAGGAAATAATACAATCAAGGCTGAAGTTGGAGATACCATCCGCATATATTTTGGAGTTGGAGGCCCCAATACAATATCTTCATTCCATTTAATTGGCGAGATATTTGATAATGTCTACAATCTTGCGGGTTTGGAGAACCCGCCCCTGGAGAGCATTCAGACAGTTTTAGTTCCTCCTGGTGGTGCAGTTGTAGTTGATGTGACATTCGATGTCCCTGCCAATTACATTTTGGTGGATCATGCTCTAACGCGTACTTTCCAGAAAGGTGCAGTTGGAATCATAGAAGTTACAGGTGATGAGAACAAAGAAATCTATGATGAAGATGGAGGACAGAATTAGCCAGTGTAAAAATGGATTCTTTGGTGTATTCCATGGACCAAATAGGTGTTTGGTTATTGGTAATCGTGTTAGTTGCACCAATAGCCATAGGTTTGTACACTGACGATACTTCTTGTGGTCAGGGGACTGTACTTGAAGGTCATCAGTGTACTCCAATAGGTTGGCAGGGCGAATGGACAGAAATCGAAATGAATTTTGATTATGACAAGTTCAGTGTAAATGAGGGTGAACACGTACGCCTTGTTTTCAGTGTACCTAACGAGCAGGATCACTATATACCTACAACATTTGATTTAGATACATTTGATATATCTGTTAATTTGCCTATTGACGAAGAACACACAGTTGAATTCTTTGCCGATAAGGCAGGTGAATTTTCTTACAGAAGTTCAGGCCTCTGTAGGGTAACTATCTCGGGCGGGAATACCGTGATTGTTGATTGTTCTATATTTTGTGGAGAAATAGGTAATGCTCGAATAGGGACATTAGTGGTTAATCCGACACAAACATCTGAAGTAGAATTAGAGGCAAACAAAAATGTCTAAGAAATGCGTTGGAAAAAACATCTGGTATCGCCAAGTTCATCCTCGTAATGTTAAGCCTGAAATCAGTTTTAGGGAAACACATGAGAAGGAACAAGAAGCCCTATCTTTTCTTGAAGGAGTATTAGCCAAGAACAGCAATGTCGTTGTTGCTAGTAGTTTTGGTAAAGACAGTATGGTTGTTCTCCATCTTTGTCTTCGCATTGATCCAGATATAAAGAGCTTCATGGTTACAACACCCAACAAACCAGTTGACACGATAGTTTTCCGTCAACATGTTATCAAAGAGTGGGATTTGAGTTGGCAGAAGTTCCAAGTGTTTCGTAGTGAGGAACCTGCACCAGATAAACTTTATCTGACTGATCCTAAAGAATGCTGTCGAATAAACAAAGTCGAACCCCTTCGCAAAGCTTTGAAGGAATTGAAACCTTATGCCTGGATTAGTGGTTTACGAGGAACTGAAAGCGACGAGCGTCTGGAGAAACATTCAAAGATTGAGGAACAATATGGAATAGTGAAGATTAACCCCATTTTAGATTGGACTGAACTGGACGTTTGGAAGTACACGGCAACGCACAACATCCCTGTCAATCCACTTTACTCTAAGGGATATCGTTCTCTAGGATGTACGCCATGTACGGCTCCAGGTGGAGAACTAGAGAGAAGTGGCCGCTGGCAGAATACAACTTTGGAAGGTGGAGAGTGCGGGATCCACACTTTGGAGACGTCAGATGCGTAATCCTGACAATGCATTTCATGTTGCAATACCATGCGGGGATTTGGATGAGGCTGTAAAATTCT
>CAZMPT010000061.1:0-6021 GCA_964568285.1 uncultured archaeon
TTGCGAGCTCCACCGCGGACCACGACTCGGATGGATGCCAGGACTCGAACGAGGATACCGACGACGACGGGGACGGCTTGAGCGATGCAAATGATTTCTGCTCATTGGGTGACACTGGGTGGACCAGCGGGGTGGTCACAGACTACGACTCGGACGGATGCCGCGACGCGGGCGTGGAGGACCCTGACGACGACAACGATGGAGTCATGGATGCCAACGACGACTGCGCCGACACGATGGTTGGCACCGATGTGGACTCCGCCGGATGCGCAATTCAGGCAGAGGGGGAGACACAGGCGGAGTCATCCAGTCGAACCGAACAACTTCTGATGACCGTCGCCGCCCTGCTGGTGCTGCTGATTCTCGTCGGGGGCGCCTTAGTCCTGCTCCGCCGCCGCCCCGAAGGAGCAGATGAGGCATCAGCGGTTTCTGTTCCGGAATCAAAAACTGCCGGTTCACCGGCGATAGACTTGGTCAACCAGACCGCCGAGATGGCCCACTTCTGCACACTTTGCCAAGGTAAGATCAAGCAGGCGGATGTAATGCACAAGTGCACCGGGTGCGGCAAGCCGTTCCACATCTCTTGCTCTGATCGAATCCCAATATGTCCACAATGCGGGACTCCGATTTGAGATGATATTTCATGGATGAGGAAACAAAAGTAATTCAATTGCTGGATGCTGACAGGCACGAGCGCTCTAAACGCATTGGATGGCTGGATTTTGAAGCAATTGAATCTGCCAAGGTACTGGTTGTGGGTGCAGGTGCTTTGGGTAATGAAGTGATAAAAAATCTCGTACTCTCAGGTTTTAGAAAGATTTCTTTGGTGGATATGGATTATATTGTGTTATCAAATCTCAATCGTTGTGTATTCTTCACACCCTCTGATGCTGATGAGCGGCGAGCGAAGGTGGATGTTGTTGCTGAAGGAGCTCTAAGACTAGCCCCTGATGCTGAAATTGAGTGCTACACTAGCAGAATAGAAGAAATTGGGGAAGATTTCATACCTTCTCACGATTTGGTATTTGGCTGCCTAGATAATCTGATTACACGAGTTCATGTAAATACGAAGTGCTACAATAGTGGAACCCCATATATTGATGGAGGAACAAACGGTTTCAGGGGTAAAGTGCAAGTTATCACTGGAAAAAAAGGTGAGGCTTGTTTCGGTTGTGGCTTGAATCGTACCCACTGGCAAATAATGGAAAAGAGGTACTCTTGCACAGGCGATGATGTGTTTGTCTTTGAAGACAAAATTCCTGCCGAGATTACAACAACTGCTGTCGTTTCTGCCTTACAGGTTCGTGAATCCCTCAAAATAATTTCAGGAGAGGATGATAAAGTTCTCGATAATGTATGGCACTATGATGGAATAAAAGGGGAGTCTTTCACTATGGAAATTCCATTTAGAGAGAGTTGTCCTTGCCATATGCAAGAAAGCGAATAGCCTCTCTATTTTTATCAATTTATTAAGATAAACATGACAGAGAAGTTAATTATCTTCCACGCCATCCCGAAACCATGAAGTTCAAGCTTTTTAGCCTGGCATTATTTTTGCTTGTTGCTAGTTTTCTATGTTTGATGGAATTACCTACTGCTGCTGCAGATAATTCAGTCTCAACTGCGAGGGCTACTTTTTCAGGCAATAATTATCAATATGTTTGCTATGATGATGGGTGTGGTACTGCTGGAAATTACGGCAGCGGAATAGACCAGTACGATTACTGGAAACGCTACATGTATTATGGCGATAGGTGGTATTTTTCAGTATATAATTACTGTAATCCGGATGATGCTGAATTGGGAGTTGCCTATAGCCCAACTACTTCATCTGGGTGGACCACTGTTTCTTCTAGTTTAGGATGTAGTTCAACTGCCTCTACTTCATCTCAATCAGTTACAACAAGTGGATATTATTACTTCTATGTTGAAGCCCATGATACCTTTTGGGATGATGGTTCAGATTACCGGCTCTACCTTTATCACGATACCACATACCGAGATCAAGATCAAGATGGCTATGATGATTCACAAGATGATTGCCCAACAACATATGGGACTTCAGACAGAGGAAACGACATAGGATGCCCTGATTCCGATGGAGATGGTTATGCAAATATAGATGATGATTTCCCAAATGACTCTAGTGAGTGGAGAGATTCTGATAATGACGGATATGGTGACAATCAGGATGACTGTGACAGTTCCTATGGCACTTCAGACATGAATGGAATTTATGGATGTCCAGATTCTGATGGGGATGGTTATGCCAACACAGATGATGATTTCCCAAATGACCCTAATGAGTGGCTGGATTCTGACAACGACGGTTATGGTAACAATCAGGATGACTGTGACAGTTCCTATGGCACTTCAGACATGAATGGAATTTATGGATGTCCAGATTCTGATGGGGATGGTTATGCCAACACAGATGATGAATTCCCTAACGATTCCAGTGAATGGGAAGATTCTGATTCGGATGGAGTAGGAGATAATAGCGATAATTGCAATTCAGAAGATGCTACAGGCTATGATAACAATAACGATGGGTGTATTGATGATAGTGATGGAGATGGGTACAAGGATAATGTAGACCAATGTGTAAATGAAGATTCGAGAGGTTATGACCAAAACCAAGATGGATGCATTGATGATAGTGATGATGATGGGCTCAAAGATAACGTTGATCAGTGTGTAAATGAAGATTCGAGAGGTTATGACCAAAACCAAGATGGATGCATTGATGATAGTGATAATGATGGAGTAAAAGATAATGAAGACACATGTGAAAATACTCAGCAAGGGCAATCAGTTGACCAGTTTGGTTGCTCTGCCAACCAAATGGATGGAGACCATGACGGAGTGTTTGATGAAGTGGATAATTGTCAAAATGAAGATGCTAGTGGATACGACCAAGATCAAGATGGATGTATAGATGACACCGATTCTGACGGATTCAAAGATAATGTTGATGAATGTCACGAAGAGGATTCAAGAGGATATGACCAGAATAGTGATGGTTGTATCGATGATACTGATACGGATGGAGTCAAAGATAATGTTGATCAATGTGAAGGTGAAATATCTACTGGCTATGATTCTAATAATGATGGTTGTATCGATGATACTGATTCTGATGGAGTAAATGATAAAATCGATCAATGCGATAATACTACTGATGACCCTAATGACTCTAGTTTACCCAATGCTGTTGATCAGTATGGTTGCGGATGGTCACAGCGAGATGATGACTCTGATGGTGTTATGAATTCTGATGATGAATGCCCCAATGATATTCAAGGGATTGACGGAGAGAATGGTTGCCCTGCAACTGACATTAGATTAAGTGCTAGTGAATCTACTTATTCAGTGAATAGCACAGAAGAACTAACTATTTACATTGATGTGACTAATAGTGGCTCAACTAGTGAAACGGTCAATATTGATGCTGAAGATACTTTCCTCTCGCCATATGGAGTTGCTATTGTTGACCCTCAATTTGTTGAATTTACTATTAATTCTGGCCAAACTATTCCAATACGTATTACGCTAACTATAGATGCACATTCAATGGCAAATATGCCATTAGATTATCTGATTGTTCGTACTAACTTGATAATAAAAGCAACAAGTCAATCAGGAATTACAATTACATCAGAGATAACTATTGACTTTTTCAAATTAGAAACAAATGCTGATGACATTGATTCAGATGGTTTCCGAACCGAATTGGATGATTGCCCCAATACCTTTGGGACCTCTATGTATGACCGAAATGGTTGCCCTGATAATGATGACGATGGTTGGAGTGACCCAAGTAATAATTGGCTTGCCCACCCAGATGGAACAGCGGATGCATTTCCAAATGATTCAACTATATGGCGAGATGAATCAAGTTCTGTTTCTGGTTCGAATGATGCCTCTTCATTTACTTCTATTTTGTTAATAATAATGATACTAATAATTATTTCATCAGCGGGGGCAGGCGTTGTTATTTTCAGAAATAAAAATCGTGAAAATGTTCCTGCATTGTGGGGTGCCAATAGTAACAATTTGCCACCTCCAAATCAAATATACAATAATCAACCGCCTCACAAAGTAGGTGACAATAAATTACCACCACCCGCCATAGTACAAAATACAATCACCAGTGGTGGTATCCAATCAACACCGGGGCAATATACTGATGAGCAGTTACTTAGTTCCGGCTGGACCGCTCAGCAAATAGAATGGCACAGAATAGAACAAGCAAAACAGGCAAGTTTATTGACGCCAGCGCCCCACATCAACCTCACACAAGAAACTAACATCCCAACACACATTTGTACACTTTGCCAGGGCAGGATAAAAGATTCTAGTATGATGCATAAATGCGGGGGTTGTGGAAAACCTTTCCATAATTCATGTTCAGAAAGAATTCCCAGTTGCCCACAATGTGGGAATGTATTGGAGTGAATCTATAGTCCAATTCAAAGATAATTTCAAAGGGTCTCCCTTCCGAACACTCCTGTTTGCATGGGTACCGTTCCAAACACGGGCGTTTCAGAGGGGGCCCCTTTGAAACGGGTTAATCGAATTTGGATAAAACAATCTTTTCCTCTTCGATTCAAGGAATCGAGCGAAGTCTCTGATTTCCTGCATTCGCTTTCCCATTTGCCTTTCCAATTGCTTAGTTCCAGCGTCTATTTTTCTCTCAAGCACGGATTTCTTCGGCGTGGCTTTCTTTTTAGCAGGTTTCTTCTTAGCGGGTTTCTTGATGCTGGTTTTTGCTTCAGACTTAGGTCGGTATTTCCAAGATTTTGTAGTGATTTCCACACCGTCAACCGTAGTGCTAGCGTAACACTTCGAACGGGTATGGGATGTTCTACCACAACGATTGCACTGCTTCGCCTTGGGAGCAGCAATCTTCCTCTCATTTCTCTCCAAATATTTTCTGGTCAGAGATGCTGTGGTCATATCATGGTGATATCGACAAAATTCTGAAAGATTTCCGGGATCGGTGTAGAATGACTTGGGGAGTCCACGCTTCTTGATTTGCCCTTGACTGATGACATGGTGCCAATCGGTGGGTTTCCGATTGCATCCCGAAATATCGCAATGACCAGTCTTCTTGGGATATCTTGCCACAGTTACTTGGAGTCCGCCGATATGCATTATCTTGACGCAAATCAGAGTTTCCTACTTGAATGTAGATAACCCACCAACATATCCGCACTACATGGACGAGAAGCCCGACACACAGATCAACGATTCTGTGGTCATGGGTGACATCAATATTGAGGAGGCCTATCCCAATGAGGAAAAATTCGAATACATCGATATTTTCAATCAAGGACCCCGTGGTGGAAAAGGGGGTTATTATTGGAAAATAATACTGGTATTGTCATTAATTGCGGCGATATGTCTGTTGGCATATAACCCAAGTGTGGAGGCCGTATTGTGCATCCTGCCTACTTTGGTAATTATCTGGTCCATTTTATACGGTTTTCAAACGATATTGGATGAGTACTTGAGTAAGGAGCGCCCACTCCACACAAATATCACCTTGGTTTTGTTGTTCGTGGGTGCAATTGGTGTCTTTGCATTTGTATCATTATCCGATTGGGGCAATCCAATGCTGGGTATATTGCTGACGGGTGCTTACATTGTACCCGCCCTATTAATCTATCAAATAGTAATTTTCTATGATGAAAAGGTAGAAACATTGGGGAGGAAAAAAGGAATGATTAGTGCGTCCCTAACATTGTTGAAATGGACTTGCGCAGTTGGAGGGATGATTCTGCTGGCTGCGCTCATCACCATTGGACGACAATGATTGATTTTCAACAAAAAATCAATGACTTCTTGGAATCGCGTGTTTCTTGACAATCGAATAACCGATTTGGATCGTTCGCATGGGCCTATCCGAATACCCATTGAATCGGATTTACAATTTCAAAGGGCTTTCGGTGCGTCCTTCGATAGGCTACCCATGCAAACAGGAGTGTTCGGAAGGGAGACCCTTTGAAATTATCTTTG
>CAZMPT010000062.1:0-6000 GCA_964568285.1 uncultured archaeon
CCAGTTCCACAACCATGCAATTCATGAGCCTTTTTTAGATTACCATTAAAGCTAATATACCGCTTTCAATGCAACAATATGGTAGATTTCAAGGCTTTCATCAAGGGCAAGGCCGTCAAGATGATCAAAGACCCCAAAACCGGACAGGAAAAATGGGTGCCCATGGATTATGATGAGTCTGAGGAATCAGACTAAATATCTTGGAATTAGCCTTTATTTCTGGTTTTCTTATTAGTATTTCACTAATTCTAGCTCTTGGTCCACAGAATGTTTTCGTGCTGAGGCAAGGCTTACTGCGATCACATGTTTTTGCAGCTTGTTTGATATGTTCCATTTCTGATGCTTTGTTAATTGCTGCAGGGGTTTTGGGTGTCGGACTTTTTATTTCAGAAATAGAGGAATTAGCAATTTGGATGTCAGTAGGAGCTGCTCTGTTTCTGATAGCTTATGGAATTTTAAGAATTAAATCAGCGTTCAACCCTAAAGGAATGGAAGTTGGAGAAGGTGAATCAAAGGATCTTTGGCCAACGATTCTGGCAGGTTTGGCATTCACCTACCTTAATCCGCATGTATACGTTGACACATTATTGCTGATTGGTGGAGCATCAAGCAGCTATGCTGGGGACGAAAAACTAATGTTTGGAATTGGTGCCGCAACAGCGTCTTTCGTATTTTTCTTTTCTTTAGGATATGGAGCCAAGCGCCTATCTCCAATATTGAATAATCCTGAATCGTGGAAAATTATAGATTTGTTTATTGCCGGTGTAATGTTTACAGTCGCAGGAATTCTTCTCTTTCCTTACCTGTTCTAAATATTCAGAATCTTACTCAGAGATTCAAGGAAAAAAGTGATTTGTTCGGTAGTATTGTCAATATGTGGTGATACACGAAGGAAACCCGAACGATTGGTCACAAGAATTCCATATTCGTCCTGTAATTGTTTTACTACTTCTCCAGTGTCAAATCCAGTTGGCATCTTGATGCTAACTATTGCACTGCGTTCTTCATCAGTTGGTGAAGCAATTTCTAGGCCTTTTTCCGAAACACCTTTAATCAACATATTTGTCAATTTGATATCATGTTCCCAGACTTCTTGAATTCCAATATCTGTTATCTCATCAATTGATGTTGCAAGTCCTAGAGCAGCACCAAAATGGATGGTGGTAAATTCAAAACGACTGGCATCATCAGGAAACTCTAGGCGTTCAGCTTTCATATTCCAGATATCTTTGTGACTTCTAAAGCCAATTATTCCAGGGTAAAGGGACTGAATTTTTGGTGAAATATAGCCAACTGCTGCGCCATAAGTCCCCCTGAGCCACTTGTATCCTGAGGCCACTATGGCATCAGCTCTTGATTCTTGAGCATTTATCGGAACCATCCCCATAGACTGCGTTGCATCCACTATGAATAGCGCTCCAACATCATGAGCGGCTTTAGCAAATACTGTTAGATCATAGCGCTGGCCACAGGCATATTCGACATGTGAGAGGGTTACTACTTTGGTATTCTTATCGATTAAATCCAGAATATCACTAGGTTTGGTGTAGTAATTCACATCATATGGAGCCAATCTTATTTCTGAACCAAATTCGTCTGCCACTCTTTGCCAAGGATATACTGTAGATGGAAATGACGCTTTTGTAGAAACAATATTTCCATTTTTTGGAGCTATGGCCCACGCCAATGAACTCAATATTTCCGTTGCACTTGAACTAACACATACATCTGAGAAAGGACATTCTAGAAGATTTGCAGTAGCCTTTCTAAGAGGAATCATACCTTCTTTTTCAGCATCAGCATCGAATTCAGCTGCACCACCTCTTGCTAAAGATGAAGCCCATTCAGAAGCAATCTGGTGTGCCTTGGGTGATGTAGTGGCTACATTTGCATATGATAAGTTCGTCCATTTTCCCATCTTTGATAGGTTGGTTATGAATGGTTGCATTTATCATCTTAGCGTGAGGTTAAAGTAGTATGACTTATTTTGTCTGAACAGAATGAAATCAACTGCTTTAACTTTGACATCTGATAAATATTTTGAACGCTACGCCAAGTTTATCACAGAAGCAGACGGAACTCCACAGAGAATCACATCACCCGAAGATTTAGATAATTATGATGTTCTGGTTTTGTCTGGCGGCGGCGATATGGGAATCAAAAGTGGAGCGTATGGGGATCAGATAGATAACCTGCCAATTGGGGGCGTTAATGATGATAGAGACGAATTAGAGAAGAAACTTCTTGAGAAGGCGTTTGAGCGTAAGATGCCAGTTCTAGGAATCTGCCGAGGTATGCAGGTCATGAATGTTTTTTTGGGTGGTACCTTGTGGCCAGATGTGGGACAGGGTGGTTTTGATGGTGGTATTCATCGCGACGGAGAAGGTGGTGAACCTCCTGTAGGAGATATTGCACACTGGATAGAAATGGAAGGTTCTGATTTTGAAGTCACAAGTCATCATCATCAGGGTGTAAGGGAATTAGGAAAAGATTTGAAAATTGTCTCTAAAAGTCCGGATGGAATGATAGAGGCAGTAAAACACAAGACATTACCATGGTTCGCAGTCCAATGGCATCCAGAGCGTACGGATGAAGGTCTGGGGCGAGCACTTCCTCGGGAATGGCTACGAAAAGAGCTCCAAAAATGTACAATCGGATAACACTATTAGGCAATGCACAGGATGCAGGAAGACCACAATTTGGATGCACCAATTCATGCTGTGAAGATTCACGGAATGATGCAAGTTTAGTTCGGAAGCCTGTAGCGCTTGGGTTGCACGGAGACAGCTTTGGAATGGTTGAAGCAACTCGATGTATTGGTGACCAATTGGCGATGATTGGCAATCCCACTATCAAGGATTTGTGGGTAACCCATGCACATTTAGGCCATATTGAAGGGCTGGGGCAATTTGGACGCGAATCTATCAATCTAAAGAATGTAAAACTTCATTGTTCAAATTCAGTCTTAGATTTTGTCAAGGACCATCCAATTTGGGAAAAGTTGTTTGATAGAGGAAATCTTTCCGTTGGCAAGTATTCTTCAGAAAATATTGTCCCTATCAAAGTTCCTCACAGAGCAGAGGATTTTGATACACACGCTTTGTTGTTTAAAGGAGCTAATAATAACATTCTGTTCTTACCTGATCATGACACTTGGGATGAGACTCTGTCATTAGTTGGTCATGATAATCCGAGAGACTGGTTCAAGTCTATGGGTGCAGATATTGTTCTTTTAGACGGTACTTTTTGGAGTGATGATGAACTACAATCTAGGATACAGACTGACGTCCCACATCCTCCAGTCTCAGAAACACTGGACTTACTGGGAAAACGACAAGACGAAGACCCAAGGGTAATATTCATACATCTTAATCATACCAATCCACTTCATTATTCTGATTCAGAACAATACCAGCAAGTTTACAATATCGGTTGGGAGGTTGGTGTTGAAGGCATGGAGTTTGAATTGTAATGTACACCCAAATCAAGAATTTCTTTCATATTCGATTTTTGATGAACATTTATTCCATTAGGAATATGATAACTGGTAATGGGGCAGTCTGGCTGAAACTTAATACTCAAGATCTTGAAAATATGGTCGAGACTACTGTATCTCGCCTTTCACTTGATTTGCAGGGCCGTAATGTTCTGGACCTAGGATGTGGAACAGGGGCGATGCTCTCTTATCTTTCTAAAGAAAAAGGAAGTATCCCTCATGGAGTTGATTTGAGTCGTTTGAATCTTTACCAATGTCGCAAAAAGATGACTGGAGGTCATTTTTCTCGCCAAGACATCATAAAATATTTAGACGAGACACAAACTAAATTTGACTTAGTAATCTTGTACGGAGTTATTGGTTGTTTTACGGTAGACCAACAAAGGGCAATAATCGATAAAATTAGTAATATTCTGAATGTGGAAGGGGTTCTTTGGATTGGTGCAAATATTTACACAGATTCTTCCTATAAATTTCAAACTTACCCAGTTCCACGAGGTTTCTATGAGGAGATATGTAATACCAATAAATCTCTCGACTTAGAAGAATTTTCAGAGTTAGAGGTCTTTGGTAATGGGAAATATGATCCCAATCAGACAACAATTCTTTTTAGAAAGATTCAATAGACTACGATATAAGATATCTTAATATATCCTAGCTATAGAGACGGTTGATGGATGATAAGGAGCGAGCGATTAGAGATTATTGGCTTCAATTCCATCGTCAGAAGAAGTTCACTTTACCAGAAGAATTAGAGCAAGCCACTGGTAAGTCATTGGAGGAGATGGGTCTTACCAAGCGTGATTTCAAGATTAAGGATAGTAGCAGAGGTGCCCAAGCTAGTGACTTCAAGATAGAGCGTTCAGATCTCCGAAGTCAGTCTGCAGGTTTGACCAATGGCAACGGTTTGACCAATGGTAATGGACTTACAAACGGTAATGGTTTGACCAATGGTAATGGACTTACAAACGGTAATGGTTTGACCAATGGTAATGGACTTACAAACGGTAATGGGTTAGCTGATGGCGTTGGTGTTCGTTCTCAAACAGAGATAAAACCTAGAGAGAGGCGTCGAATTTATAATTATCTTATTTCTATTTTACTTGCTTTGCTACTTAGCGGCGGTTGTGTTTATTATTTGTTAGATGAGTCAAGCACAGGCGCAATACAAATAGATGGAAAAGCAGAAGATTGGGAAGGCCTTCCAAAAACGATATTACAAAGTGGAAATATTGACAATTCAAATATCGATTTGGAGACTGTAGCAATAAATACAGATCAAGTTTTTCTGTCCTTTTTGACTGAGACAAAAGAGCCTCTCTTTCAATCAGACAATGGTGATTTACTAAGGATACTAATTGATAGTGATAATACTACAGAAACGGGTTATTTTGTTCCCGGAATGGGTGCCGATTTCATGATTGAGATTTTTGGGCAAAAATCCCCAGTTAATGAGAATAAAACAATTTACAGTTCAGTTTTGTACATATTTGATAGCAGTAGGGATCAAAACGATTGGAATGCTTTTACTTTCTTGACACATGTTGATATTGCATCTAAAGGAGATGTAACAGAATGCAGAGTTCCTCTGTTTGATTTGGGTGCAGGGAGAGATAGTCCCATGAAAATGGTATGGCAAACATCAGATACAACTGGTTTGACTGATTTAGGGGAAGTAATAGTAGGCATTAATACTGAAAATGTATTGATTGAGAATGTAATTCTTTCATTGCAAAGACCTGGAGCAAATACAGGTACTGACAATTTGGAAATAGATGGTTATTTTGATGATTGGAGACATATAGAAAAATATCAAGATCGTGACTTGAATGAGTATCAAGACGAACCTGAATCCGTAGATAATCCTAGCGTAGATTTGCATGAATACGTCAGTGTCAATGATGGTTTTGATTTCTTTTTTTACTTGAGTGTTTATGGCGAAGTTCTATCGGGTGCAGCAATCCCCGTAGATGAAGCTAAACAGCAACCAAGTTCTTATTCGCCCACTTCAAATGAGACTGGAATAGATGTGATATCACCTATTTTTGATGGAAAATCTAGTGATCCTGTAGTCAAAGGCGAAGATACAATTTATATATTTTTAGATACAAATCCCACAGTTCAAGATGGATTTAAAGTCAATAACTCATTTTATGCCAATAAAGTTATTGAGATTACAGGTAAAC
Source organism: uncultured archaeon (assembly GCA_964568285.1). GTDB lineage: Archaea > Thermoplasmatota > Poseidoniia > MGIII > CG-Epi1 > CG-Epi1. The sequence continues at coordinate 5,683 of CAZMPT010000062.1, forward strand.
ATGGTTTGGTAGTATCTTCTAAATTGTACAATCATTCATCATCTGAGGGTTCTACTTTGTGGTCATGGGACTATTATAGAGAAGTTGAGTCAGCAGCACATGGTCATGAATTAGAAATGAAAACCACAGGTATAGGCGATGCTTTCAAGGTTTATTATCATTTAGTTTCTTGGGACGAATCAGAAGATTATTCAGATGGTTTTTGGGTAAGTTTAGGAACTCCAGGAGCTAGAACAGACCCCTCTTGGACTGAGCATGCAATTAAGTCAAATTATGATGCGGCTTGGGATGTTTATGCAATAGATTTAGACCAAGACG
>CAZMPT010000063.1:0-5995 GCA_964568285.1 uncultured archaeon
TGATTATCTTGTGGGAAATACCAGCGAACGCCTAACTTACAACATAACCATATCAAACGAAGGTGATGTGGACGATAATTACACTTTCCAAATATTTGGAACATACAATGATTGGGATGTTGACTTTGTCCCAAACGTCATTAACCTATCCCCAGGCCAAACTGGCACTGTTGCACTTGAAATAACTCCTGACAATGAAACCTATTCTGGAATTTATGAATTAACCTTGACAGCTCGTTCACAATATCATGGTGAAATAGAAAACATGATTGTTCAAAGTGGACGTGATAATGAAACTGAATGGAAATGGGTGAATTCGACAGGAGGTAGAATATACGAAGAAAGTAATACAACGTGGACCGAGATTGATTTTCAACCTGACTCCAATTGGACGTTATCTCCTGCACCATTTGGGGACGATGATCTAAGTGGCATCGACTACAATACAGAATGGGCAGGAAACAATTATGCATACTTCAGACACATTTTTTACATAGATAATCTTAGCGATTATGAGAATGACACGCTCAGCCTAAATATGGCTGCAAACAATTACGGAACATACTATCTAAATGGGGAAGAAATATTTGATGACCTAGGATGGGGGTCTGGCCACTATGCAGAATATTGGAATGAAGAAATCAAATTTAACTCAAGTTTGCTGAGGGTGGGAAAGAATGTTTTAGCATCTGTAGTTAGAGAAACTGGAAATACACAATGGTTTGATGAAGAACTGGTAAGTGTAACTCCCAAATCCTCTGCTTGGGGATTCCAACCTGAATATCTAACTCTTAAACTTGAGGTGCTACCTGTATATGCCTTTGAACTGGTAACGCCTATAGATGACAAAGCTATATCAGAGGATGAAGCTTGTTGTGAGCAAGAATGGACCTACAAGTTCGAAATATGGGCTTACAACAGAGGCAACATAGAGGATTCCTATGAAATTAATGTAACCCTAAATGACACCGTAAATTTCTCAATAGTAGATTACGACTCGATTATACACGCTGGATTCGGTGAAGAAGTTACCATAAATCTAACTGTCGCTCTCAATCCGACGGTGACTGAATTCTCAGTTGGTGAATTAAATGTTTCAGTGACTTCATTGAACTCGACCGAGGAAATAAATTTGTGGGCTGTGGTCAAAGCTAGGTTGTATATTATTCCAGATACTTTGCCTCCGGGTACCTATGCTGAAACATCTGGCCTCGTGAATAGCTCTTCATTTGAAGTTAGATGGTATGTGCACGACTGGTACCAAGAAAATGAAATCATGGGCAATGATACCAAATATTTCATTATAGAATTTATGACGGACAACGGGACCAACGGCCAAACATGGAGTGAATGGACTATGTGGGGAAATTTCTCATCAGATCAGGAATCTGCAATCTTTGCATCAGGTTTCGATGGGCATCGTTATCGTTTCCGATCGATAGGTGGCGACGATGATGGCATGGTCGAAAATAAAGAAAGTAACTACGATACGGAAACACTTGTTGATCTTTCAGCACCTTATTCAATTCTAGAATTAAGACTGGAGGGAAACATAACAAACGCATATTATATTGAAATGGAATGGGCAGTTTCACTTCAAAATGGAACGCCTGAAATAATTACTGGATATAGTGCACAATACAGACTAGATGGCGGGAATTGGATTACATTTGAAGAAGACACGTTGGCAAAATGGGCTGGTTTGAATATCCCTGCCGATGGAATTTATCAATTTAGAGTAATTACGACAGATAATGCTGGCAACAAAGGAATCTCAGAAATAAGTAGAAACATAACCGTAGACACACATGCGCCGAACACTAGACTCACAGAACTTCCTGAGTTAACAGATTCAGAAACTTTACTTATCGAAATGGTAGATATTGAGGATGCAACCAACTTCACATTATACTATTACGTCGCTCGCGAAGGCCAAGAAACATTCCCAATAGAATGGGATAATTATGGAGAATACATGATAACCGATCTTCCAATCGAAGTGCAGGTCGATAATCAGTTTCATTATTACTTCAAAGCAGACATATATGATTTAGCAAACAATCATATGATTAACGAAAGTTATGAGGAAATAATTGTAGACCGTGATTCACCAATGAAAATCCGCAACTTGGAAATTAGTGACGGAAAAGTGATTGATAATGGCACCGTGGATGTTATTATCTCGTTCATGTCCTCTCAATCACAGGACTTAGTTGAATACAGGATATATCGCTCTACTAATCAAAGCCAGACAGGAGAGCTGGTCGGTAATATGCAATCAGAATCTCTCTATCTTTCATATAGAGACGTAAAGGTTAGCCTAGGGTCGAAATATTATTACTCTGTTGTAGCAGTTGACAGAATGGGATTCGAATCTGAGACTGAAACCGGATTCATTGATCTTGTAATTGAAGAGGAGATTGTTGTGGAGAATGATAAAACTGAAGAAGCTGGCTTTAGTGAATTTGTAGGTCCAGGAATATTGGTAATTCTAGCTGTTAGTGCCATTGGTGCAGGATATTACTTCATAGGACAAAGGGCTGCAGAAGAAGCGATATCTGCCGTTGAAGTAATAGCTGAAGGTGATGCGGAACCAACGTCTTCGAATTTCACTGAGGTTGATGGTGAATTATTGTGCGATTCATGCGGAGCAATGTTTGAGATAACTGATGAAAGAAGTTGTCCCTCTTGCGGTGTTTTTGACGATTAGAAGAAAACTTCAATAAAAGACTCCGTTTGGACTAACGTATGGCTAACATTTTGGAAGAAAAAAGAAACAAAATTGGAATCATTACCGTTAATCGACCTGAACAACTTAACAGTATGAACTCTAAAACAAGAAGTGAAATGGCCGATTCCTTCGAGAAGATGGATAGTGATCCTGAAATTGCCGTAGTGATACTTACTGGAGCTGCGGGCAAAGCGTTCATTGCTGGAGCCGATATCAAAGAATTTGCAAAAATGAATCTGCAAAAAAGTGAGGAAATGGATGATGATTGGAGAGTAACTAGAGTGATATCAGGAATGAAGAAACCAGTAATAGCCATGATTGACGGATTTTGTCTTGGGGGTGGACTCGAAATAGCCATGTCTTGTGACCTGCGAACTTCTAGTGAAAAGGCAAAATTAGGACAGCCAGAAATAAACATTGGAATAATTCCTGGAGCAGGTGGCACTCAAAGATTAACAAGGCTCATAGGTGAAGGAAGAGCTATGGAAATGATTCTTACTGGAAGAATGATAAGTGCTGAAGAAGCAAAACAATATGGAATACTGAATTTTGTGTTTAATTCGGAAGAATTGGAAGAAAAGACACTGGAAATCGCAAACACTATAGCCAGCAAATCACCGTATGCTGTTGAAAGAGCGAAGAAAAGTGTAAGAGCTGTAGCTGAAATGAAATTAGAAAAGGGATTGAAATATGAACAAGAGTTATTCATTGAATGCTTCCAATCTGAAGACGGAAAAGAAGGAATCGCAGCATTTGTTGAAAAAAGAAAGGCCAACTTCAAGGGAAAGTGAGAGGCAGACTTGATGTCTGATAAAATAAAATTCATAACTTCAGTTCTGAATGAACTTTACCCTGAACCTGACATACCACTTGATCATGAGAATAATTTTACGTTTCTAATAGCCGTTATGTTGAGTGCACAAAGCACGGATAAAAAAGTAAATGAGATAACTCCGAGACTGTTTTCGAAAGCAAAAACTGCTGAGAAGATGGATAAATTGAATGAAGAGGAAATAAAATCTCTGATTCGTGAAATTGGTCTAGCCCCAACGAAGGCAAAGAACATAAAGAAAACTTGCGAACAGTTATTAGAAAAACACAATGGACGTGTGCCTAATAATTTTGAGGACTTAGAAGAATTAGCGGGTGTTGGCCATAAAACAGCATCTGTTATGATGGCTCAAGCTTTCAATGTCCCTGCTTTTCCGGTGGACACTCACATACACAGATTGGCCGCTAGATGGGGCATTTCCAGTGGGAAAAATGTGCAAACCACAGAAAAGGACCTCAAAGCAACGTTTGAAGAGAAAGATTGGACGCGATTACACCTACAGATGATATTTTACGGAAGAGAGTATTGCCAAGCTAGAAAAAAGATATGCGAGTGTCAAATTTGCGCATTTATTAGAAATTCATAGATACCTATATGGGCCCTTTACAGGATGCGTACCGATGACGAAGTGGGATCTAAGGTTTCTAGAACTTGCAAAACAAATTTCTACTTGGAGTAAGGATCCTTCAACGCAAGTAGGATGTGTTGTTGTTGGGCCTGATAGAGAAATAAGAAGCACAGGTTTCAATGGATTGCCAAGAGGAATCAAAGATAGTGAAGAAAGGTTGAATGATCGTGAAGTCAAATATCCAATGATTTGTCATGCTGAAGAAAACGCAATAATGCACGCTGCAAGAATTGGAATGTCACTCAAGGATTGTACGGTGTACGTAACTTGGCCGCCTTGTACCAGATGTGCCAGATCGCTTATACAAGCTGGAGTATCCAACATTGTATACCCTAAGAAAGTTGAAATACCTGAAAGGTGGAATTCAGATTTTGAACTGTCACTTAAGATGCTCAAAGAAGGTGGAATAAATGCCAAAAGCGTCTAATCTTCTTCGCTTTCTTCTTGTTTACTCAACAGTTCTTTAATATCTTTAAGATGCTCAGCACCAGTGTCTGCTTGAATATTTTCAGTTATCAAATCACGGACTTTTGAAGGGTTTGGGACACCGTATAAACAATCGTTTGGATTATGTCTAGTCCGTTTAGAGGATGCTCTTGAACCTCCAGCAAGACCAATACTTCCTAATCCTTTAACTTCTGCTCCTGAACCTGCAATCACCATGGATTCATCAGAACCAGTTCCCAGTCCTGATCCAGTTAAAGGTAAAACAGTCCCATAGCCTAGTATTGTACCGACTACCCCTTGCTCCATTTTTATATCTTCAATATGATTATAGCGAACTTGACGCTCTTCTTTATTCATCAAAAAACTACTCTGAAGAACTATGCGATTGTCAGTTAGATAATACGTAAATGAACGGCGATAAGCATCAACAGAAACCAATCCAATCAATCCAACAGCAGTAGTAACACCTGGAATAAACCAGCGCCCAAACTCTATAGTGTCTCCCATATCCTTCCACTGATAATAAGATAATGTCAAAATACCAATTATAGCTACACCTGAATATAGAAGAAATATACTCTGTCCCCCTGAATCCATAAAGAAGTATCTAGCAATGAAACCAACTACGAATAAAGCCAAAGACCAGATAATTACGCCTGCTAAAACCTCATTTACAAATGGTAGGCCCTTGATGAAATCATAACCTGGAAAGTCTTCAAACTTGTTAGATTTAAAAAAATCATAAATTACATATGCCCAAACTAGAAGCAAAAAGAAAATAAAATACAAATGAAAGAATGAAAAGAAATGCGGCTTTAGTTGCAACTTCATCTTCTCACCACTAAGAAGAGTTATTCCAGACATATGATAGCACTAAGTAGGGTGGTTAAAACGTTTACACAGTCACTTAACATTTATTTATGGTCACTCTACTTGGAAAAACAGATGACTGTTAGAAAAATTGTCCGGAAAAAGAAGAAAAATGAAGCTCAAGACGCTCTTAGCAAAGTAACGGGGGACAAAGAACTTGAAATGGCAGCAGTTATACTGAAGGAATTAGCTCAAAGAAAAGAAAGAAAGAAGAAAATAGATGACAAGGAGAAGAAATTAGATAGAATCCCAAAAATTAAAACCGAAACAATTAAAGATAATAAAAATACAAAAAGACTAAAAGAATTAGCTGAACTCAATAAAATGGGGATACTGTCAACTGAAGAATTTGAAAAACTGAAGAAGGACCTTGTCTAAGTTTTAGCTTTTTCAGCTGTTGCCACAATATATACTCCAATAAGAACGATAAGACCTCCAATAAAAACTCCTAAACTAGGAACTTCCTCAAAGAAGTACCAGGCAAGAA
>CAZMPT010000064.1:0-5972 GCA_964568285.1 uncultured archaeon
TGACTTAGAATGCCTAGTAGTATGAGCAAGGTCAGAACCTCACCATATCGACAAACTCCCACTCCAGAGGGGTTGAAAGCTATCGAAAACGGGACCTTGGATTATTTTGATACTGAAATGTATGCCAATTTCAATACTGAAGTTCTAGAAGAGTATCTTGAGGAAAAGAACCGTAAGGACGGTTTTGGAACTACTAAGTGGAAATGGAATCAAATGATGCTGGGATTGATAATTGGTATCATCTTCGCGATTATCAACCAATATGTTGGTTTGAAAGTGGGTATGATTGTCTCTGGATCTTGGTATGTGGCATATCTTGCTGCTATGGCCCTACGGTGGTCACCCGGTGAAGTTAACTTGTCTGCTTCAGCATCTACTGGAGCTTCTATGGTCTGTACTGGATTCGTGTTCACTTATCCGGCTATCTATTTGCTCGCGTACTCGACCAAATACGAAATGAATGGCGAGTATCTAGTTGATTCATCTTTACTTCTCCCTGATTCTTGGGCTTTAGCTGGAGTGGCTATGGTTGCTTCAATTCTGGGAGGGTTCCTAGGGTGCCTTTACTTTATTATTTTCCGAAGAGTGTGGCTTGTCGAGGATCCGCTGCCTCTTCCGGGCTTTGAAGCTAATATCAAATTGATGGATATTGCAGGAGAAACAGCAAAGGAAGGAGGCATGGAAGGTGCTATGCACTCAATCCGATTAGTTGGAATCTCTACTGCGATTGTTATGCTTTTCACGTTCCTAAGAGATTGGCCCCTTATTGGCACTGGAGCAACTGATGCGGCTGGAAAAGATATCAAAACCTCTGTTCTAAATCGAGCGACAGAAAATATCTCGTGGTATGATGGAGGAGACTTGATGGTGCCTATGGATAATTCTCTCACGAACTATACTTGGCTAGGATTTGGATTGACGCCAATGATGATTGCCATTGGTTGGTTCATGAAATTCAGAGTTGCACTACTGGTTAGCTTAGGGACGTTCTTCACTTGGTTTATCGTAACGCCGCTGGCCTATCATTATGATTATCCTTTCTACCTTCCTTTGGATGGGAATTTTCATGCCATTAGTCAATTCTCACCAACAGGTTCCTTAGTTTCCTATGGTTATGTTGCAAGACCTATGGCGATAGGAGCTATTTTGGGTGGCGGAATTACTGGTCTTTTGAAGATGGCTCCTGTTTTCAAGACAACGGCAGCTGACGTGATTGATATCTTCAAAGGAGAAGGTGACAGTGCTTCTCGAAAGGATTATGTTGAAGGAAAGGGTTGGTATGAGTGGCCAATTAGCCACATTCCTGTTCTATTGATTGTCTCGCTTATTGGAATAACCTTGGCCTTTTCTACACAATTTGGTTTCTTTGCTTCGCTTATTTTCTCACTAGTTCTGTGCTTGACCACGTTTGCATTGGGTGCAATTGCGGTCAAAGTTATGGGTGAGACTAGTATCGAACCTGTGTCTGGAACTAGCTTCATCGTACTTTTGATGCTGGTTCTGATCTTCAAAGGATTAGGATTGAGTGAAAGTGATACGGCTGTGCTGGCGCTTGTAGGTACAACTGTATTTGGTGGTGCTATCTCTATGTCTGGAACTGTTATTGGTGATTACAAGCCGGGGCTGTATGTTGGTAATCGACCTATGCATATCATGAAAACTGAACTGGTTGGCATTGTACCTGGTACCATAGTTGCGGCCTTATTTGCGGGACTATTGTCGCTGGCTCTAGCCAGAGGAGATTTGGTGCTGTATGCGCCTCAGGCAAATGCATTTGCCGCGTTTGCACAAATTATGCTTGGTGGACAAACTCCTTGGAGTCTTTTGATTGTTGGATTTATAATTGGTGTGTTCATGGAACTACTTACTGGGATGGGTACTGCATTTGGATTAGGCATGTACCTTCCAATGGTAGTTACCTTGCCAATGGTCGTTGGTGGAGGTTTGAGGGACTATTGGGAATCACGATTCCTAGATGTTTCTGTGGAGAAAGAAGGGCTTAGTGAAAAGCAGAGAACCATGCGATTATTGAACACTTACATGATTGCTACTGGATGTATTGTTGGGGAAGCATTGTTGGGCACTTTGCTAGCTATCTACTACGTTCTTCCTTTATTGACTGGCTGAGGCTAAGTATCTTATAAGGCCCCAGTTTGAAACTATTGGAGTTATTTGATGGCGAAGGAAGAATACGAGACACCATTGATAGATGTTTACAACCGAGCCCATATGGATGCGCTCCATGAGGATGGAGGTTGGTATCACCGTTTTTTACCAGATGGCGTATTCCTAGAGGATCTCGGACAAATCATAGAAGAAGAGTTGATTAAGGCCTATAATCAAGCTGAAACTGAAAGTGATGAATTCTTTGAAAAGAGAGTCAAAGAACTCTTTGCAGACATATTTGCTCAAGCCAATCCAAAAGATCTTCGTGGTTTACTACCAAAGAAACCGCCTGTCGCATGGGCTGAGTTACCTGTGGAGATTCAAAGAGAAATACAAGTCATGCATGATAATGCGGAGAGTGAAGGTATCACCGAGAGAACATTGAAAAAGAGGGTCCGGCAATACCTTGTCGACCAGTTCATAATTGAGGAGTGAGTTCAAATGGCAAAAAAGGAAGTGACAAAACCGGTTAGCCTTGACCCCCGTGGCGGGAGACCAAGAGAAAAGTGTGTTACTTACATCGAAGGTATTGACCGCATTCTGAACGGTGGTTTGCCTGTTGGAAATATCGTATTATTGGCAGGAACTGTTGGTTCTGGCAAAACCACCTTGGCGATGGAATTCCTGATAAATGGTGCAAAGAATGGTGAAACTTGCTGTTATATTTCTGTAACGGAACCGTCCTCAAAGATGTTGTCAAATTTACAGACCTACGGTTTCTTCGATGATAGTTTAGTTAAAGAAGGGAAATTAAACATCTTTGATTTGACGGTTATCAATGATAGGCTTGGTGTTGAAAGGCTTGATGGAACCTATACAGCAAAAGACATGGAAGCTTTGTTAGGAGCTTTCGAGGATATTGTTGATGAGCTTGGTGTAACTAGATTGGTAGTGGATTCTATCACTGCTGTTTGTTACCAACTTCCTGACAAGGGAAGTATCCGAAATTTCATTTTCAGATTGAGTCAATTCTTGAGTACCTTTGGGTGCACTACTATGTTGATTTCAGAGACTGTTGTTGATTCTAACGTCCAGACTTATTCGATCTTTGGTGTCGAAGAAGCGGTCGCGGATGGGGTTGTTCTTATGGGTAATATCGTAAGACAAGGTGACCTGCTACGAAGTCTTCAGGTTGTTAAAATGCGAGGTACCAAACATTCTCGTGCGAGGCATCTAATTGAATTGACGCCTGTTGGATTGGCTGTTGTACCTCTTCTCAAATGGGGACAAGATGGGGGTCAGGCCTTCACATGAGCGTTGCTGATGTTGCTAAATCTGTTATAAAAAGTATCAATGATGGAGATACTTTGGCGACTGTTGGACTTCCGGCAGCAAATTTCCATGAGGGGGCTGTCAAATTAGCCACTGTGCTTTTAGGAAAAAAGTTAGGAGGAATCTACATCACCACATCTAGACCCTCATCTCACATTATTAATGAATTAGAAGAGGCAAAAGCTAACTTATCTGATCTGTATTTTGTTGATTTGGTATCTATGACCGTTGGTGGTAGCACTGATGATGCAAGAAGCTTGTACATCGAATCTCCAACTATGTTGGAATCTATTCTTTTGAATATCTCACTATTAGAGAGGAGATTGAAATCCAAGCGAAGATTTGTGATGTTCGATTCTATTAATGGACTTAGTATCTATTCGGAACCTAAAGTTCTGAAAGAATTTATTAATGTTCTTGGAAATTCAATGCGAATAAAGTCTATCTACACCATGTTGATGACCGTAAAAGAACAGACTGATGAGGATCTGTCTGCGGCGTTAGAGTTATTATCTGATACAGTTATAGGAGACTAAGATGGTGGATCTCGTATCAACTGGCATTGAAAGGCTTGATGAAGCCTTGATTGAAGAAAAGGGTGTTGTTATGGGAAGTTCTATTTTGATAGAAGGAACTTCTGGTTCGGGTAAGGAATTGTTATCGAAACAGTTTGCCTCTGCAGGTGTCGGTTCGGAAAATGTTGTTTACTTTTCAACCGATGAAACGTCAGACGAACTAGTGGAAACTTTTGAGCAATATCGTTGGCCAACTGACTTGCGTATTGTAAATGTTGGAACACAATACTTCGAAAAGGTCCTTTCTCGTGAACTTCAGGCTTCCCGTTTCAAACAGGAAGGACTTTCTGTAGCTGAATTGAGGAATTTGGGATCCTATGGTTCAACAGCTGACCAAATTAATTTCGTGGCAGATATGACCTATGAAATATCCAAACTTAGAGCCCCTTTCAGAGTGGTTATCGACTCTTTAGATTTCTTCCTTCAATACTACAATCCCATTGAAGTTCTATCTGCAATGAGGACTATCAAGGAATATGCACAGGCAAATGGAGGAGTTGTGATGTACACACTTTCCGAAGGTGCACATGAAGCCAGAATTCACAGCCAAATTGAATCGATTGCTGATGTGGTAATACAACTAGAAGTTGGTCGAATGGCAGCTGAATTCGAAAATCGATTAATTATAAAGAAAATACGTAATCATCCTGAAAAGGCTGCGGTAATGATCTATGCTGTAACTGAGCATGGAATTACTCCAGAAATGATTACTCGTGTTGCTTAAGTCTGGATTAATAGGCCTAAGTCATGGATTTGGAGCTACTGCTGGCAATGTTGGCATTCACACTACCAATTTCTATTTTGCCTGGGCCGAATAATCTTCTATCTGCTTCGCACAGCTCACGTTATGGATTCAAGGAAACGTTGCCTCTTATTTCGGGAATGGTCTTTGGATGGTTCTTACTAGGTATCGTTGTTGGGTTTGGTGCACAATTTATTGAGGAGAATAAAGATTTATTGAATCTTTTAACATATATTGGTGTTGGGTACATAATTTACCTGTCTTACAAGATTGCTACGGCGAGGCTAGTGGATGGTGAAGAGGCTGCTGACGAAAAATTGGGTTTGACTACTGGTGCTATTCTTCAAGTTGTAAATGGGAAGGCGTTTGTTCATCTATTGATATTAATGACTGTTTTTGGAAATGTATTCGGTGATGGTTTTTGGTATCTTGTTGTATTGCTACAAGTGTTAATCAAACTGATTGGATGGGTGCTCTGGTCTAGCTTTGGAAGTAGATTGAAGCGAGCCTTCAGTGATGAAAGGTCTGGAGTGCTTATCAACCGAATTATGGGGATTTCGCTTTTCTTGGTCGCTATATGGATTGTGATTCCTAAGTAGTTTCACCAGGATATCTGTAATCGCCTACGTTGACTTTGACCATCTCATCCATCTCTTCTACTGTGATTAAGGGAGTTATATTGCCTTCAAAACTTCCTGATGCGGCAATGTTCAATGCCATCCCTGTCACAGTTGTATGGTCTGGAAAATCCATTATTGCGAGGAAATCTGTAGATCCGTAACACCAGTAGTAGGCCTCTACTGTTCCACCTAATGCCTCGACTATCCGAACTGTCTCGTCCCGGCGGGCTGTTCCGCCTTCACTCAACAGTCCTTTCACGCCCTTTTTGGTATAGCTACCTGAATACATGAATTTAGACATAAATTATCATGGCTCCCCAGATATAATATTTTTGATACAATACGTCTAATACTGCCACGATTATAGTGAAATATGAAAGAGATCGTGGCGAGCTCGATGGCTCCGGAACCGATCGGTCCTTATTCACAAGGTGTTGCATCAAGCGGATTTGTCTTCCTAAGTGGGCAAGTTGGTCGTAAGCATGACGCAACCAAATTAGAGAATGGAGTGGCGGCCCAAACGCGTCAGGCTATTGTCAATATGAAGGCCGTGCTAGCTGAAAAAAATCTAACTTTAGATAATGTAGTGAAAACAAC
>CAZMPT010000065.1:0-5410 GCA_964568285.1 uncultured archaeon
TGGAAGTTCCAGGTGTTCAGAATGTGGTTGCTCGTTGGCTTTCTTGGCTGAACGAATAATTTTGGATAATAGCCTCACCTAACGCTTCCGCAAGAACAGGAGGAACTGCATTTCCAACTTGTCTGAATTGACTCGCCATCGAGCCCAAGAATTCGAAGGAATCGGGGAATGACTGGAATCGGGCAGCTTCACGGACAGTGATAGTGCGATTTGAAAATGGATGAATGAACATGTATCCATCTTTTGCTAAATGGGCTACAATAGTTGGTGCCGGTTTGTCCCAACGAATTCTACGCATTTTGTCTTTGAATCCCTTTGGATCATACATGAGCCAGCGTTTCCCGTCCTCGTTCTTCACATGATGGCGACCATCACGTTTCCATGCACGAAGGCCTGCTTTCTTGAAAGCGGGAACAAGATGAGACTTCCACATATCCGGATAGATGTCCCCGTAGATCTGGCGTGGTTTCGATGCAGGAAACGTGAGGCCGCCCCTTGATACAGTCGATGCGCCACTTTTGATGAAAGGGAACAACACCACATCTCGGTCGTTCACAGAACGTGTCCAGTGGCTCGTCTTGAATCCTGCCTTACTTGCGACAATCTTTCCATCTGGCCTTGTGCACATCCAATTTCTCATCCGTCTGCGGAATCGTCCACCAGCCGAGTTAGTACTAGTGTCTCTAACTCTGACAATCCCATCCTTGGTTGGCAGAACTTTCACCAAATCCTGTATAGCGTCGAGTGCAATAAGGCGCCTGGATTCATGAGTAGGCAAAGGGAAATCACAGGGATTAACACCCTTCTTGTATCCCATGAAGATGATTCGCTTTCGGTCTTGAGGTACACCATAATCCGATGCACAAAGAATCTTTTCGTTGACGGAGTATCCAGTGAACTTCTTCTTGATCACCTCGACGATTGGGTCATCTTCAATCTGATACGAGCTCATTCCTGAGACGTTTTCCATGATGAAGTAGTCCGGCTTGAATTCCTTGACGTATCGTACGAATTCGAGGAACAAATGATTTCGAGGGTCATCGATGAATGAATGACGAGCATCTTTACTATCACCGTATTCTCCCTTCTTAATGAGATCCATAATCTTCGATCGACCAATCAATGAGAAACCAGGGCATGGGGGTCCGCCAGCCACTAGTGAAAGGTATTCTCCCGGCTTCAAAGCACCACTTTCTTCGAGCTTTTTTCGAAGTCTCTTGGGCCTGAACTTGGTAATGTCCTCAATTTCAGTATGATTTCCAATGTTATGCCGATACGTTGCTCCTGCATCTTCATCCATTTCAATTGCAGCTAAAATGTCGAAGCCAGCTGATATTAGACCCAGACTAAGTCCACCAGGTCCTGCGAACAAGTCAATTGCTTTCGGCTTCACATCTAGTCGGAACGACTGACCAGGTTTTATCCTGGTGGTTTCTATTCTAACCATGAGTCGAATTCGGGTCTGGGTAATAGCTGTAATATATCTTCAGCATCCATCCTCCAAAAATCGTATACTTCTCCATATTGTTCTGTGAATGACCCCGGTCCAACAAATCGTCTAAGTGCACCATCTGGAATGGGATCATAACTTACAACATTATTTTTTACAGAATTGTTTTCTTCATCCCAATATAATTTGTCAGCCAATTGAATTATGTTTGGATTTAGTATCAATTCTTCTCTAGAGGCTATTTGCTCCATAGTATCTGGATGTTTGAATACTGGCTGACAAAGATACAGCCTCCCCATTTCTCCATGCAGTTTGTAAACAGATAGAGGACTTTGGATTAGGTGACGATAGAATCGAGTCCTGAGATTGAGATTTGGAATGTATCGGTCCTTGGCCTTTACATCCCAAATTCCATCCTCATTTCTTTTACAGATTTTATCAAAGTATAAAATTCCCAGAAATGAGCCAACCCCCCTATCGTCTAATATCTTAGATAGGTCTTCAGAGGTGGGAATTAAATCAGATAAATAACGACCAATGTCCATCCTAGTTGAGATATTGACATGTCTATTGACTAGAATATCGCCACAAGAAAATTCGATCGGCGTACAATTTTCATTATCAAGCAAATGATAGGGCGGCTCTTCTGTAGATCCTTGCTTTATTGAATCCAAAAACAAACTAAATTCTGCAATTGCCGAATCTGTTAGACTGGCTATAGCGTATATCATCACTCATCACTTCCATCGAGATCAATTCTAATTTTTGCTGCTTGGTCAATCATTTGCTTAAGACTCAAGACCACTTCTTTCTTCCAATCTAAACACTTGGCCATATCATCGGGAGATTCTACGCTAGATGGTAATTGATTTTCACTCCTAGAATATGCCCAAGTCAGCCATCTCTCATGCCAACCATCTGTGCCAAATTGTAGAGGAGTCTCGCAGTGATATCGAATCAGTTCATCAAGAATTTGTGACACCACTTCGGGCATAATTAGTAAGGATGTGTGGTTGAAATCTTTCAGCATATCCCTTAGTTCAGAAACTGCTGGATTAATCCTAATTGTAGGATTAGTATCGTCATATTCTATGTCCCACGCCTCAGTATCTAATACTCCATCAGGTGCCACAGTGATGCTTAGTAAGGAATGACCAAAGTCGTCTTTGAGAGCGACTTCTCTCGGCTTTAATCGAACGGGTTTAGTCCATGCCCAGACACGCCCGGGCTCTACCGGATCAACGAATTTCAAATCCCACTTAGCTTCCCCGATGTTTTCTCCAAAAACTGTGATATGATTACTGCCATTACTGGTATCTTGCGGAGTTATTGGATTTGACTTCGTTCCACAAAAGTATCGTTGTATTCTCAACCGCCATCTAACATTCAACCAAATCTCAGAGTTGCCTGGTATCTTCTCTGTATTCGACGTTTCCAATACCTTGAATTGTGCCTTTGCCGAAACACTCTCCAATTCAGCTTCCCATTCGATATCTGTGATTTTCTGATTTAGTTCCCCTACTGCACGACCCCATAAATTAGCCATCTGCCTTTTTGCGATAATTGAATCCGACATTAAGCTACACCGCCCTCAGTAATCATAATTTGAGCCTTCAAATCAGAGTTGACTCCAATCAAATCCACAGAAAAATCGGGTTCTCTAACAGTCATTCTAACCCTATCTACACACAAATCTCCGTTGAGCGCAAAAACATCTTTTGTGATAGTTGCCCCTTCGGCATTCCAAGTCATACTATGGACATCAATTATTCGTGGATCCGGAGCTTTCTTAGGTCTGACAATTGTATTTTTTGGATATCCGACTCTAACTATGAAAGAGTATCCAACTATGTCTTCCTTGAGCTCCAACGGCGTGATATTACAACCACCACCACCTTCACGCTCTTCAATCCGAAAACGCCTCTCTATATCTGGCGGTTCTGGTTTTTCTCCAAGGCTGAAAATATCTGTCCATATGTCCTCTTTTTTGGTATCTACAGAGGTTATCCTAGTAACTATCTTTCCAACAATTTCTCTCAAGAACAATATCGTGCTAGGCCCGTACTCATATCGTCTTTTCATCCCATCTTCTGTTGTATCCCACTTGAGGTGCGCTGGCCCTTCAGAACTTCTGAGTAACTCTGCTAAAGGGCACCCCGGCTCGCCAACAACTAACAATGAAGACACACCTTCTGCTGATGGCTTTCTCTCGTTGTTCAAGGGGACGCTGATATGGTTCCTGTAGAAGTGAGCTTCAGCAGCCTCCGAATCTTCACACTTTCTTAGGGCCAAATGGTATGTCCCCTCTTTTACACCGCTTCCATCTTTGTGATGAACGGGAATTTTCCCTGTGAACACAACAATTTGGTTGGATACGAAATCTTGTTTGATTTTTTGTAAATCAGTAGTGTCTCTTTCTGGTAATACTCTATCAAATTGCTCAGTAGTATTCGTTCTTTTATTCTCAATCGGTTTACCTAATTTAATTGTCTCAGATCTATCAAAGTTTGACATTGCATCGTATAGATTTACTAATTCATCCATCCTTTCAGAAGTAGTCCAAGCAGAGTCCAGTGATTTAGGAATAGTCCAATCCAATTCAGATATTACCTCCCTTACATTTTCATCAGTAATTACCTCAACATCACCCTCTTCCGAAGAAATTTCTATCTGTAACCTCCCACTCATAATCGGGACGCAATAGTTAGAGAGTAAACACTGCTTCAAATCAATTGAATCGAGCTCTTTCTTTGGTAGCACAATTACCATCGAGGTACCTGGCTCATCCTCATTCCTACTAACTGCAAATGTGTTGCAGAATTTATCTATTGATGACGAATCAGATATAGGCGCCCAATGATGTTCACTCTTCTCTCCCATCTCCTCATCTGCAAAATACATCATTTCACTGAACCACTCATCGTGGACTTTGTGATTCTTGAGAATTGATTGCCCTGTGAGATACCGACCCCCCTCTTTCCTTGTAGTTACGACAAAGAACGTCCTCACAGAGGATGCCAGAGGGAATGCAAGCTTACCAAGTCCCCACGACCCCCCTCTTCCAACAACCGGCCTCTTTGCACCCTTAGAGCGTAAAAACCAGAAAAAGGTATTATCTTGAGTTTTTTTGTTATATTCAGCAGGATTATCTGTATTAGGATATAACATTCTAGTGTCTCCAACTAGACCCGTGGCATTATAATCTTCGACGATTAATACCTTCACATTTTTCCTTACAGAATCGAGCAAACTTCCTCCATAGTCTTCATCATAAGAAGTAACATCAGAATTACCAGGGGCAGTTACGTGATCCACCCATGGATTTTGGGGAAAATATCTATTTTCCATTTCGGAAGTAGCCGGTAAATTTCTGAAAGAATACCTTAGTCTGACTGGAAGATCCTTGTCTAGTGGATTGTCTGTGCTATTTTGGGGAGGCTCTCTAGAAATCGAAACTAATGTCCCTTGATTTCTGAATACTTGCTCATCTTGACTTTCATCAAACCGGCCATAACCAGCAGTGTGCCATTTTCCAACCAAGGTATCACTTCTTCAATAATTGAGCCAACATAATCGCAGCCGCGCCAATACTGGCACCAACCGCAAGACCACCTAGAATGGCAGCGCCAAACACCTCTTCCGGATCTTTCTTGAGAGATTCTTCCTTCAATTTCTTCAGGTGGTAAGCGACGACTTGTTGCGAAGTTCCAATAGCATCGGCGATTTCTTGTTGAGACCATCCAACCGCTCTAAGCTTCAGCAACTTTGCCAGTTGAGATGGTTCAAGCGCCATATCGTTCATTCTCAAAAAATAATACTCTTCTATAAACCTTAGTAAGAGAAAAAGAAATGCCTTGTTTTTTTGTAATATACAAAATAACATCGTTGGAGGTATCTTGAGGGAGTGTTGCGGTATCTTGAGAAAGCACCCGCCGGTCGGCGATTCAATGGGCACCCGCA
>CAZMPT010000066.1:0-5353 GCA_964568285.1 uncultured archaeon
GGTTTTCTATGATTTTCCCATTCTAATTTTTTCAATGCATTAACTAGGGCCCAAGGTTTGCTTGTTAATTTAGCTGCAGTTGCATCAGCATGAAATTCCCGACTACGAGAAATTGCCATCTGAAGAAGAAAAGCTGCAAGTGGAGCGGTAAGCATGACCAAAATCATTAGTGCAGGATTAACATTACGGCCTCGGCCTCCCGAAAATAGACTGTTCCACCACAACATTCGTGCAGCAAAAGCAATTGCTCCCGCAACCGTTGCTGCGACACACATAACCAAAGTATCTCTATTCTTTACGTGAGCCATTTCATGCGCCATTACTCCTTCTAATTCGTTGTCATCCAAAATAGACATCAAACCTGTAGTTGCTGCAACAACTGCCTTTTCGGGGTTTCGCCCGGTTGCAAACGCGTTGGGTGTTGAAGAACTAACTATTGCAATTCTAGGCATTGGTAATACATTGATATCTGCTATCTTTTTCACCATATCATACAATCTATGATTATCTTGTCTTTCTATGATTTTTGCTCCATAAGCTCTAAGAACTATAGAATCACTATAAAAATAAGAAAAAATATTTATTAAAATGGAAATAAATAAGAAGACAATCATGCCTGAAAAAGGATCGCCTCCAAAATAAGCTCCAACAACAAAACCAACTATTATCATCAATAATGTCATCATGAAATATAATCCAAACAGACGTAGTATTGCCATAATAATCGATTTTAGGCCTTATAATTAAAATTTAGTCTATATAGTGTTCGTAAGTTTGTCTTTCTAGTATACGGATTGCCTCGTGTTCCACTTCAGGGTTGTATCTGAATACTGGATTCGGACTATCTCCTTGGGGTCTTCTTTTAGAGTCTAATTCTCCCTCGGAGTAAGCCCTTACGGCTTCAACCATTAGGTTTGAGGCTCCAACCAATGTTTTGAAACAAATATCATGATATGTGTCTCCTCTTCTAACTGGAATCTCTCTCTTACCAACAAGATCACCTGCATCAATATCTGCCGAACAAAAATGGCAACTACTACCTATCTTGATATTCTCATGCACACTCCATGCTGGTGAGGCCGAACCTCGGCATTCGGGCAGAAGTCCAGGATGTGCGTTTAGAACACCACCTCTACTTTCACCAAATTCCAATATTTGACCTCTGATTATTCGGGTTCCTCCAAAAACAATCAACTCAGGATTTGATTCTTCAATGTGAGGCATACAATGTTCGTCATTATGTATTGAAACTTCAACAACAGGAATATTGTGCTCTGAAGCTTGCGAAGACATAGTAGGGCCGACTGCATGTGTTCCTATTCTGAATTCAAATTTCTCTCTTTCTATCTCCCCACCCTCAGATAATTCTTCTATGATTAGTGAAGGCTTGAATCCAGCATCCAATAATTGGGAAAGCATCTCACGGCCCCAAGGATGTTCTTTGATTGCCAGAAAAATAAAATTCATTTTTTAGCTACGACCTTGAATTCAACACAGATGGGAGTAGGTAAAGCTCTGACCTCAACTGTTGTTCTGGTTACTTCATAACCTTCTAAATATTCAGAATATATTGAATTGAATTTATTAAAATCTCGATTCATATTTGTCAAAAAGACCATAATATCCACTACATTTGACATATCCAAATTTGCAGCTTCTAGAATTGCTATTACATTACTAAAAGTTGCACGTGTTTGTGACTCGATTCCTTCAGGAATCTCATCGGTTTTAGGGTGGCGAGGGCCAACACCTGAAAGAAAAATCAAATCTCCCGCTTCTTTAGCATGGACATATGCCCCCACTGGTTTAGCTGCTTTGTCTGTACTAATCCCCATCCGCTTCCTCTAATGGACCAAGACTAGGCTGGTCATAGAAATCTAGAACTTCGCGATCTCCCTTGTAGAACTCTGGATCATCTTCGTCATATTCCAAATCACCTGCTGTATCTTCTGCTGGCGTCAAGGTTACAACAGCTCCGCCAGTGCCCCATATCGGCTCATATGCTAAGATATTACCATCATACAAATTATTTTGACCCATAACTGAGGCCATAACCCAAAACGGTTTGAAACTAACTACTTTAGGTACTCTCGCTTCTTCATGAAATTGCCTTGACAATTGAGAAACATCCTCCAAACGAC
Organism: uncultured archaeon; assembly: GCA_964568285.1. Classification (GTDB taxonomy): domain Archaea; phylum Thermoplasmatota; class Poseidoniia; order MGIII; family CG-Epi1; genus CG-Epi1. The sequence continues at coordinate 2,142 of CAZMPT010000066.1, forward strand.
CTTTCTCCAAATATTCTAAGAACTTTAAATTCCATTCATTATCCTTGAGTGAATGAATCTTATCCTCAGATGGATTAATCGAAACTGTATGTAAACGATTGGATAATGCAGACACAATAATTATAGCTGTTTTCTTTCCACTTTCATCTATTGCATCTCTCAATGATTTACCAAGAACAATAGTCTCTGCTCTGTTAGCATACATATTGCTAGATACTATAACTGCCGGGAGTCTATTTTCTGGATTTAGCAATTTAAGTGCTACAATCGAGCCTGTATCTATCGGAAATCCATAATAAGAAACTGTACGGGCATGCAAACCCCTCTCTTCACATTTTCTAACGGCAAGTTCTGCAAATTCAGAATCCATTTGAAACTTATATGGAATACTACCAAGATCGTGGAATTCATCATCTACATGTGTCCATTCAGGCTCTGGAAAAGCTTGAATTTGATGACCTAGAATAGATGGCCAGAAAGTACTGTAAACTACAATTTGTTGTGCGTCTGTAGCCTCAATTTCCTCTCGTGCTTGTTCATAAGCATCTCTAACACGCTGCCAGCCTTCATTCTTCTCTGGACAAAGAAGAGGATGGGGCATTCCAGGAACAAGAACTCCTTTACAGACGTTATCTTCTCTCATGCCTTAGCCGGATCCCAACCAACTATTGCATTGCCAGTGCCTATTACTGTACCGTATGCATGTACCACGCCTGCATAATCTGGGAAGTTCAAAGCACTAATAAGCCAAGTAAGACTGCCTGCCTCTGTCTCTGCTATAGTTTGTTCTGTAAAGTCTGGCATTAAATCAATCATTTCTTTGGTCTTACCTTCCCTCATAAGATTAATCATTTTCATATCCCATAAATATTGGTGATGGTTAGTCACGTGTTCTTTACTCATATCCTCAGGAACCTCAGGTTCTACTGTAAAGTGTCTATGAGACAGGGAATTACTAGACAACAGTAATGCCTTTTTTCCTGATGCTTCTACTGCTTTGCGTGTCACTTGACCCAATTTAATCATATTAGTCTGCATTACTTCAGCATTGAAATAAAATTTAGAACGATGAGACGAAATACAAACTATAGGTTTATCCCAACTTGGATTTGTAAGGTGGCAACTAGTAACTGTGCCATAATCTATTCTAAAATCTGGGTTCTCCATCATTTTCATCTGTAAACCTGCATCGACCGCATTATCATGTATCATTTTTGCTAAATCAACGTCTACTTTCAAATCATAATTATATCTAAATAAATTTGGAAATACTGGATCTACAGACAATGATTTGAATTTGTCGACGCCTAACAAATGTGTTCCGGAAAAGGTCTGCCAATGTGGTGTATGAACTATTATGACATCATAATCTTTATCAGCCATACTATCACGAAGGCGCTCATACCCCCATCTTAATTCTTCCCAACCTCCCTCTGAAGTTGCCTCATTCTGCGGTGGATTCTCAGCATAAACTAAATGTGGAGGGTGTGGTGCTAAAGCTCCCATCACTATTTCTCCTTTAGACATAATTAAGACAATTAAGGCCTTTTATAAGATAATTAGCCTAACTGCTCTAATCTTTAACACAAATATTGACGGCTTCGGAGAAAAAACTGAGACTCCAGCGTCCGCCTTCTCTCCCAACGCCACTATTCTTAATTCCTCCAAACGGTACACGCAGATCCCGATGCAACCACGTATTTACCCAAACCATTCCTGTATCAATCTTTTCTGCAATCCTTTTACCTCTTTCTGAGTTTCCAGTCCACACAGAACCTGCTAATCCATAATCTGTGCAATTCGCCATTTCAATAGCTTCCTGATCGGAACTAAAAGGATGGACTGTTACTACAGGACCAAAAATCTCTTCGGTAGATGTCCGACTTAGATGACTGATGTCTGAAATAACTGTGGGTTCCAAAAAAGCACCTTTGTCAAAAGGAGAATCTAATTTTGGTCTCTGGCCACCACATACAACTGTGCCACCTTCTCTCTGAGCCAGATGGATATAGGATTCAACTTTATCTCTATGTGCATGTGAAACTAAGGCTCCCAATTCAGACTTCTCTGAAGAAGGATCTCCAAGTTCCATATTTTTAATATAATCTATAAATTTAGGCACAAAGTCGTCCCAAATCTTGTTAGATACAAGAATCCTACTCCCACAAAGGCAAACTTGACCCTGGTTTAGAAAACCTGCTCTTGCAACGCTAGGTATAACTTCATCCAAATCTACATCATCCAGAACTATACTTGCATTTTTGCCACCCAACTCAAGACTCAATTTCTTGAACATAGGTGCTGCAATTTTAGCTACTTTCTTGCCTGTTTCTGTTCCGCCTGTGAATGAAATTGAACTAATTTGTGGATGTTCTACAATTGCCTGACCAGCCTCTGAACCAAAACCATGAACTATATTTATTACACCACTAGGCAAATCGATATCAGATATTACTTCAGCCAACAAATTTGCTGTCAATGGTGTTAGTTCGGAAGGTTTTGCAACTACCGTATTACCCATAACAATAGCAGGTGCAATTTTCCATGAAAGGAGATAAAGAGGAAGATTCCAAGGAGTTATCAAACCTGCTATTCCAACGGGTTTGTACAAGACATGATTTGTGGCATCATCCATAATAAATTCTTCATTACTAAACTCCTCAGCAAAATCAGCAAAAAAACGAAAATTAGCAATAGAACGTGAAACATCAACTGCTCTTGCAAGGTTTATTGGCTTACCAGTGTCTAGTGATTCTAGAGTTGCAATTTCCTCAGAACGAGATTCCAAAGAATCGGCAATTTTATGCAACCATTTAGTACGGTTTTTTATCGATAGATTAGACCAATTCTGACTTGCTTTATCAGCTGCATCTACAGCTTTTTGGATGTCCGTAGGATTCGAACGGGGTATAGTCGCAATTACTTCACCAGTTGCAGGATTGATATCATCTATGGTTTCAGATGAGGATTCAAAATTACCATTGATGAAATTTCTAAGAATAATCATTTTTAACTCTTGTAATCATCTGGATTGAAATACCAACGATCACTATCTGGATCCCAATCATCCCACGTAGGTATGTCTTTTAGTTTTTCAAGATACTTCGGAGGGACAACTCCAGGCACGAGGAAAGCCTTCTGCCTCCTGAGAGGATATGGATTTCTAAGTTCCATTCCTAAAACACCTAGAATACCTCTAGCAATGTACCATG
>CAZMPT010000067.1:0-5352 GCA_964568285.1 uncultured archaeon
TCCGAGGCGATAATTAGATTCATAGTCCTTCTACAAGTCCAACTTTTACTTTACGTTCTTTGGCTACTTTTTTTGCTTTTCCATATCCAGCATCAACATGTCTCATTATTCCTGTTCCAGGATCTGTAGTTAGAACTCTTTCTAGTCTTTCCGCAGCAGAATCTGTCCCATCAGCCACAACAACCATACCCGCGTGTAAGGCATATCCTATGCCGACACCACCACCATGATGGAAGCTTACCCAGCTTGCACCTGCAGCTGTGTTTAGCAGTGCGTTAAGTATTGGCCAGTCAGCAACAGCATCTGTTCCATCCTTCATTGCCTCAGTTTCACGGTTTGGTGATGCTACAGAACCCGAGTCAAGATGGTCCCTTCCAATCACTATTGGTGCCTTTACTTTTCCACTTTTAACTAGTTCATTAAATGCCAGACCTGCACGCGCTCTTTCTCCATAACCTAACCAGCAGATTCTTGCAGGCAATCCTTGGAATTTGACTCTACTTTGGGCCATCTTAATCCATCTTGATAATGCTTTATCTTCTGGAAATAAATCTAGAATTACTTTGTCTGTTTCAGCAATATCATTCTCATCACCCGATAATGCAGCCCAGCGAAATGGGCCCTTTCCCTCACAAAATAATGGTCTGACATAAGCAGGTACAAATCCTGGAAAATCAAATGCATTTTCTACTCCAGCCTCTTTTGCCATGGCTCTGAGATTATTCCCATAATCAAAGGTGTGAGCTCCCATATCCTTTAACTTAAGCATGAGTTTCACATGTTTGGCCATGCTAGCATAACTTTTCTTTAGATATTCTTTCGGATTTTTCTCTCTCAGTTCCTCAGCTTCTTCCAAATTTAATTCCTGAGGTATATAGCCGATTAGAGGGTCATGAGCAGATGTTTGATCTGTTAGAAGATCAGGTACTACATTTCTTTCGATCATTCTTTCTAGTAAGTCTACTATGTTGGCTACAACAGCGATGGATTTTCCTTTTTTTGAATCTTTCCAGCTTAAAGCAGTATCTATGGCACTATCAATGTCATTGGTAACTTCATCACAATATCCAGTTTCGAGTCTTTTTTCTATCCTTTTTGGATCTATCTCAGCAGCAAGGAAAGTTCCTTCATTCATAGTCGCAGCTAAAGGTTGGGCACCTCCCATACCGCCTAACCCACCAGTTACAACCAATCTCCCTGAAAGATTTCCATTAAAGTGCTGTCTTGCAGCTTCAGCAAAAGTTTCGTATGTTCCTTGAAGAATTCCTTGAGAACCAATATATATCCATGAACCAGCAGTCATCTGACCAAACATCATCAACCCTTTTTTTTCTAGTTCATCAAAATGTTCCCAATTGGCCCAATTTCCAACAAGATTCGAATTTGCTATCAAGACTCTTGGTGCTTGGTCGTGGGTTTTGAATACGCCTACTGGCTTTCCGCTTTGGATCAATAAGGTTTCATCGTTTTCTAATTCCCGAAGTGATTTCACGATTGCGTGATAACATTCCTCATTTCTGGCAGCCTTGCCCCTTCCTCCATATATTATCAATTCTTCTGGTTTTTCAGCTACATCTGGATCGAGATTGTTCATCAACATTCTCAATGCAGCTTCTTGCAACCATCCTTTACAACTAATTTCAGTTCCTCTAGGTGCTCGGATGGTATCCATGGTCTCTCATATAGTATGTATTAAACATATTTGCCCGAATATTTTAATAAAACCCTGTTAATTTCGTGTTAGCTGCTCCCGGCGGGCCCCCTCCCACCTCCCACCTCCCAACCCGTCGGTTGAGCGGCAACTTATTTTTTTTGATATAATTCAGAGGGTTAAGATTGGGAGTATAGATTCTAAGAACTATTTACTTTTACCAGTAAGCCTATTCCACAACCATTTTAGGGGATCATAATATTCATCAACAATTCTTTCTTTCATAGGTATTATGGCATTATCCGTAATTCCGATGTGTTCAGGACAAACAAAAGTACAACATTTTGTTATGTTGCAAAGTCCGATTCCATGATTACTTCTAAGAGGCTCTAATCGATCACCTTGATCTAACGGATGCATTTCAAGTCCTGCAGTCCTTATCATAAAACGAGGTCCTGCGAATTCACTCTTCATGTCATGGGATCTCAAAACGTGGCATACATCTTGGCATAGAAAACATTCTATGCACTTTCTAAATTCTTGCACTCTATCTACTTCATCTTGGAACATTATTGGATCACCCTCTCCAGTAGCATGTTGATAGGGAGTTATCTGTTTGTTAATTTCATAATTCCAAGACACATCAGTGACCAGATCCTTGATAAGTGGGAATGTTTTCATTGGTTGTACGGTCAAGGTTTGATCTTCTGGATAGTCAGACAAACGTGTCATGCAAGTCAGTTTTGGTTCTCCATTTACTTCTGCGGAACATGAACCACATTTTCCAGCTTTACAATTCCATCTGACAGCCAAATCAGGGGCATTATTTGCTTGAATTAGATGTATCGCATCCAAGATAACCATACCCGGTTCAACATCAATCTTGAATTCTTTCAATTTAAGATTATCAGGTGTTCCTCTTTGCAATCTTATTTTTCGTTTCATACAGCCTCCTTCAGAACATATTCTTTGAGTTCAGTAGGCATTTGTGGAAGTGGTGATCTAACTACAGACATCCCTCCAGTTCCGGGTCGAATCACCATATTGACTTTGCCTAGTTCATCATCGTATTCTGGAAAGTCAAGACGTGTATGTGCCCCTCTACTTTCTGTTCTTTCTAATGCAGCTCTTGCAAGTGCCAGTGACGTGATAATCATGTTATGAAGATCAAGGCAAAGATGCCAACCTGGGTTGTACTCTCTTCCTCCTTTAGAATGCATATTTGGCAATTTCTTCTTGAGTTCCTCTAACTTCTGTATTCCTTTCTCAAGTTCTTCTCCTGTTCTTACAATGCCTACATGAGATTCCATTATTTCTTGAAGTTCTTGATGAATCTGGTAGGGATTTTCCTCACCATTATTTTTTCCTGATTCTTTAATGGACTTGCGTGGTCCCGACGGGTAGTTTGGCATCCTTCGTTCAGGAAGACTCCGTTCAAACGGTTCTAGAGCTTTTTTAATACTTTCATTAATTTCTTCACCATGTGGAGATATCTTTGAATTTTCTTGTGCATAGTTAGCGGCACTTTGACCAGCAATTTTTCCAAAGACTAGAAGATCTGAAAGTGAATTCCCTCCAAGTCTATTCGCTCCATGCATCCCAGCAGCAGCTTCTCCAGCAGCGAATAATCCAGATACAGTTGATGCTGCAGTACTAGCATCTACTTTAATGCCTCCCATCATGTAGTGTGTTGTTGGACCAACTTCCATTGATTCTTCGGTTATGTCTAGTGTAGCCAATTCCTTGAATTGATGATACATTGAAGGAAGTTTACGTTTTATGTAATCTGGTGATTGTCTAGATGCGATATCTAAGAATGCTCCACCGTGTGGGGATCCTCTTCCTTCTTTGACCTCGGTCATTATTGCTCTTGCAACAACATCTCTAGTGAGTAATTCTGGAGGCCTCATTGCCCCTTCCTCTCCTCGGAGCCAGGCATTTGCCTCATCTTCAGATTTGGCGGTTTCAGCAGCAAACACTTCAGGTATATAGTTGAACATAAATCTCTCACCTTCACTGTTCACTAGAATTCCACCTTCACCTCGAACTCCTTCAGTTACAAGAGTTCCTTTCACACTAGGAGGCCATACCATTCCAGTAGGATGGAATTGCACAAATTCCATATCTACCAAATCTGCCCCAGCTAGATATGCTAAAGCATGGCCATCACCAGTATATTCCCAAGAATTCGATGTAATTCGGTATGCTTTGCCGATTCCACCAGTTGCCAAAATGACTGTTCCAGCTTCGAAAACAACCAATTTCCCAGAACTTCTATAATATGCTAGTGCACCAATAGTTTGATTATTTGATTTTAGTATATCACAGACTGTACATTCCATAAATATGTCTATATTATCAGTGTGAACTGCATGATCCTGCAAAGTCCTGATTATCTCCAGACCTGTGCGATCACCAACATGTGCTAGTCTAGGATATCGGTGACCACCAAAGTTACGCTGGCTAATTTTCCCTTCTGTAGTCCGATCGAAGACTGCCCCCCATCGTTCTAGTTCACGAACACGTTCCGGTGCTTTCTCAGCATGAATCTTTGCCATTTCCCAATTTGCTAGATTCTTGCTTCCACGGATTGTGTCTCTAAAGTGAACTTTCCAGTTGTCTCTTTGATCGGCATTTCCCAGAGCTGCTGCAACACCTCCTTCTGCCATAACAGTATGAGCCTTTCCAAGCAGTGATTTTGAAACTAGTGCAACATTGGCACCATATTCACTTGCAGCTATAGCAGCTCTCAAGCCCGCCCCTCCGGCTCCTACAACGAGAACGTCACATTCTACAGTTTCAAAATCTTCCATTAAATAATTCTCCAATCATCAATTATCCCACTAGCACACAAGCGGATGTAAAGATCTGTGAAACAGACCCAGAAAAGAGATATCCACGCCCATTTCATATGCTGTTTGTTAAGGCAACTGACGCAGTCAAACGCTTTTTGTTGGACTTTGGGTTTCTTTACTATTCTATCAGCATATCCTCCTATAAGGTGTCTTAAGGAATGGCATCCCAACGTATATCCGCCAAGTAGTATGGAGTTAAGTATTAACACAATAGTCCCAACTCCAATACCGAAATCACCTTCGAAAGGTTTACCATTAAACCACATCGAAAGCCAAGCATCATAAGTTAGGATGACGCACAATATTAGCGCAAAGAACAATGCATAACGATGTAAATTTTGTAGTATCAAAGGCATTGAATTCTCGCCCCAATAACTGTTTCGTGGTTCCCCTACTGCACAGGCAGGTGGATCTGCCCAGAATGCCTTGTAGTAACTTCCTCTGTAGTAGTAACAGGTTACTCTGAATCCAGCAGGTGCCCACAAGATAAGAAATGCTGGGGACCATGGTACTGCAATACCACGTATTTCATCAGGCCAGAAACTAGGCTTATCACCAAACCATGCGTGCCCACTCTCACCAAATAGTTCTGGAGAATAGAGTGGAGAAAGGTAATTTGCCCCTTCAACACCATAGTAGTAGTTAGTGCCCTGAAATGCCGCCCAAGTCATGTAAAGAAGTGCAGTACCTAAGCCCATAGATACGAGTAGAGGTTGTACCCACCACCAGTCAGTTCTAGCAGTGGGGAATATTCCCTTGTCACCAGGTATGGTACATGCCTTTTCCTCAGTTGCATCAGCATCAACAGGCGCCATCTATCTACAATAGAAGGAGGCGATTTATACA
>CAZMPT010000068.1:0-5350 GCA_964568285.1 uncultured archaeon
ACCCCATTGTGACACATTTTCAATTTCGAATTTAAGTTTACATTTTGGACATTTAGCATGCTGCACCCTATTCCACAAAAATGCTCCGAAATTCTCAGCACCTCCTGTTCCTTGCCCTTCCTTTCCCCCATGGCCACATTTTGGACAGTCTAGGTATGTAAATCCTGGGTGGTTGTAGACAGCCTTAATCAATAGGCCAGCCCCAAAACTCCAGCTAAGGAAACCGGTGATGAGAGCCCAAAAAGCAAGCCCAAACACCATCCCCAATGCAGTTCCACAGGAAGTACCTTCAAGTTGTGTATCACATGGTTCTCCTGTAACATAGGCATCGTTCTGAATTATAAGAAAGGCACCCCAAGAAAATATTAGTAAGAATATAGGTATTGCTAATCTTATCTGGCCAAATGGGCGTAATTTAGTGTAGGGTTTCCAGGTTCCAAAATAAGGATTTACAATTAATTGGCTATCACATATTTTACATCTTTTGCCTTTTCCTATTTTTTTGCTATCGCCCGTATCGCAATTAATGCAAAAATTCTTCTTTCCGCGCCGGGCCACGTTTTACCTCAATGTTCTATTGGTGTAATCTCAGATTCAACTTCACTGCAATCCAGTTTCCATCCTTTGCAACTGGTACATTTCTGTCCTCCAGGTACTACCAATCTTCCACTTCCACTACAATTTGGGCACATTTTACTACTCATACCTAGAAATCCACTACTTACTGTCCCTTTTCCGCTGCATTTTTGACATCTACCAGTCTGTTCTCCTAACCCTTTACATCTATTACAGGGAGGGTATAAACTAATAAATTCTTTAATCCATTCATCTACTTTTTTTATCATTAAATCATTATCGTAATCCTCTGATGAATTAATCAGACTTATGCAATGTCCGTAGAAAAAAGAATTTACCTTCTTTGCATAATCTAAATTTAGATTTACATAAACAGAACCACTGGATGAAGAAGCATTCATCCCACCTATCCCAACACGCTTATAATAATGCCATTCAGGGTCATTCAGGTATAGATTAACTCCTGCAAGACACGATTCATATAATTCAAAGCTCATGTCATAAAAAGCATCAGCGTTTCCTCGAGCTAACCAGTAATCGTTTCTTATTCTCTCTATTTCCGATTCTACGACATAATCAACTTCCCAAATTCCATAGCTGTCAGCTCTTTCAGAATACCTTACTTCATCTAATTTTAATGCATAAGAATTTGCAATAAGACTGTAGCATCTGGCTATCTCTTTACCATGTTCATGAAAGTAGGCTTTTGCTTCATCCACATCTACTAATTTTGCATCATCATAGGCACTTTTTGCTGCAATCATGTTACCGCTCTGTAAGGCATCTATCATTCGATCGTAATGATTTTCTATATTTCCAAGAGCATTCTGACTTACTTCTACTTTCGTTCCAATAATGGTACTTTTGCTTATAACGCTGTCTGATATGTTTTGAGTTCCCTGTTTTGGTGCAGTCTCACCCATGGTATCTCTTATTTCCATTTCCATTTTTGAGTGAACTTCAGCAGAAATTCCCATCTGTGCTCTAAGTTCTTTCAAGAATCTAAATTCTTTTTGATCAACCATTCCATCTTCTAATGCAAATTTTAGTGAACTATAGTAGGCTAGTTCATTTCCTTTATATTCACTCATTCTTCTTCTTCTTTCTTCTTTTTACCCTGCATGATCTCCATCATGCGAAGCATTTTTTCAGATTCAGCTGCTTGAGCATCCTTGTATGTATCAAGATTATATTTTGCACTTTCTACTTGTGCACCAGCTTTAACTTTTTCAAGTTCGATGCTTGAATCTGCCTCAGATTTGGTACGTTCAATTTTCTGTTGATTTATCTGCTCTTTCATTTTCATTAATTGAGAAAGCTCATTCATATCTTGTTCAGATTCTCTAGCTTTTATTTCACTTTGTAGTTCTGAATCCTTTCTGAGCCTTTCTCTTGAAGAATCAGCTCTTATGTCAGATACTTTCTCGGAATGAATTGCATCTTCCATTTCAGATTCACGTCTGGCTTTCTCTTCCCACAAGGTAGGTGATTTTTCCGCCTTCCAATTCTGATATGCATTTCGATTCCATTCAACATAGGCGTTTTCGAGTGACATTCCCCATAATTCTAGTGTTTTTCTTAATTCAACTTGGGCTGCAGTCTCTACTTTTCCTACTAATTGTCTACTACCAAAGTCTGTAGATTCAAAGTTTTTTATTACAGGGCTGAAAACCTTAGCTCTTGCCTCGGCTGCCATCATTTGCTCTATATCCGTTCTTGTTAATTTCGTTTCATAACCAGTGATAACTTCTCTTTTTCTAAAAAAGCCCTTTGTGTCTTTAACGGCCTTTTCCTTTAGAACACCAGCTAAACGATTTGCTTGTTCATGGTTTAATCTCAATGTTAATTTAGCAACACCAGATTGTTCAATATCATCTTTAGTATAACCATCGGCTCCAATTGTTATTTCAAATGGTCTATTATCTATAACCATCATTTTGATATCCTTTCCATTGCTCTTTGTCGCTATCCAGTTACGAAATCCTCCAGCAACATTGTCGAGTCTTGTCTGTGTAACTATTTCTTCTATATGACCATCTCGAATCCATACAAGCGTCTCACCAGGTTCTATTATCAGAGAGATATTGGTGGTCCAGAAAGTGCTTAACTCACTTCTCTTGAAAACTTTGACCAGTTCCTCTTCTGGATTTTCACGCCAGTTCATTGTACTCATTTGAATCCTCCAACAAATTGCATTCTCTTTATAAAATGGTTTCTTGACTCGGTTATTCCACTTTTTACATCTCCTAAAAGTTTCATTTTATTATCGCCATCTGAACTTATTTCGGCTTCCAGTTCAGTCATTAGCTTGTCTACTTTGTCTATACCTTCAACAACTTTAAGGTCAAATTCAACTAGATTATCAAATTCTTCGTCAGATACTTTTGTCCATACAGATTTCGCCTCTTTTCCACTGGCTAGATTAACCTCGTTTTTGAACAAATCAAGATTATCTATCATTATCTTCGCCTCCCTTTCTAGATTGTCATCGTCATTTCTGTATCCAGTTTCCATTAGATTAACAGCATGTGTTTTCAGTCCGTTTATTGATTCCATAATCCAGTTTCTGATTTCCCTATCATCCTCCCTGTTATCTTCTTTGTTGTATCCTTTATAATTTTTCACATAATTTGCAACAGAAAGTATGAATTTTGCATCTTTTATTAACCTATAACCAATCAACGCTCCAGTTACGACTTCAACCATTAGTTCCCCATAATTTCATTTTTCATTTGTTCATAGTCTTTATCATTTATGGCACCCGAGTCAAGTAATTCTTTTAGGTCTTTCAATTCTTGCAGTTTGGACGACGCTCCACCAATCTTTGATTTGTTGACGACACTGTCCCTAACGATAGTATCCCGATCATCGACGTAGTCACCTTGGACAACAGTCTGACCTTGTCCTTTCATTACCATTTCACGAATACGTTTTGCCTCTTGGGGCTTTCCAATCTTTTCCCAAAGTTTTATGGCCTTTTGATAATCGAGCACGGCTTCACAATCTTTTGCTTTTTGTTTGACAATTTCTTGGTTAAACTCTATTAACTGTTTCTGTACTTCTCGGGCTTCTTCAGGAACCACAAGAGCAAACCTATGCTCGGACCCGTCTTCCTCTGTCACAAATAAGTGTGTCTCTCCCTCTCCTATTACTTTCTTTTCTTTTTTGCTGGTGTCAGTAAAAATAGATGAATCTATATCTTTTAAATCGACTATCTGGTTTCTGGCATTGTTCGTTCCCTCGAAAATAATGCGTTGATTTGTAAGATAAAATGAACCTGCATGCCAATCGCCTTTTCTGTTTGGAACGGTTGCGCCACCCGAAAAAATTCCAACAAATATATCGCCAGCACCAACTTCCATAGGTCCCCACCAAGCCACAGTTTTAGATCCCCATCCGGGTTGGTTGTGTTTTGTTAGTGTGACTTTTTCATCAGCAAGTAGTTTAGTTCTCAATTTCCCAGTATCTCCTTCTTCATTTTTTCCATTTCTTCCTCAGATATAAAGCCACTGTCAAACATTTCTTTTAGTTCTTTCAGTTCTTGCATCTTAGAGGAACCACCTCCTACGTTTGAACGGTTCAGAACACTGTCTTTGATTTCCGTTTTGGTTACTTCATCTCCATGAATAATCTTCTGGGAAACTTTTGCAGCCCCCATATCGGCCTTTTTCTTTCTCATCTCGGCTGCTTTATCTAACATACCTGCACTAGTGTACCATTCTTCTGCATCGTCATACAATTCTAGATTATCTAATACTGCACCAACTTTCTTAGGAGGAATCTTTTTCAGTAGATATTTGCAATGGTCACGTTCAGTTTTTTTGGTGGCTTTGTATTCCCTTACTAGTATTTCAATTCCTTTCGTATCATCCATAAGACCTAGAGAACAAGCAGCTGCTAGCTTTGAATCTCCCGTTAATTCACCAGATTCAATTGCCTTGTTTAAAGGTTCTATGGCTCGTTTGTCACCTATTTGGCCTAATGCTTCTGCAGCAGCAGTCTCACAGTCCCAAATACTCTCGTGAAAGCCTATTTTCTTTCCTTTTGGATCAAAAACTGTAAAACCCTGGTTTTCATTCAGAATCTTGACAAGTATATCTACAGCATTTTTACTTTTGGTATAGCCTAGCGCTTCTATCATGCTAGTGCGTATGTCCTGCCAGACATCTAAATCTTTTTCACCTTTGTGATGTTCTCTGTTGAAACTTTCTCGAAAACCATGCCAAATAATACCTTTCTCCAGTATCTCAACAAGTGGTCCTACGGCTTCTTCTCCATGATAACTAATAGCTTCTGCAATATTTTCACGCACTTCATCACTTTCATCTGTAATGGCATAAAGTAGAGTTTCCATTGCATATTTTGTATGGTGGCCTCGTATTGCTCCTGCAGCGTCTTCGCGTACGGAATCTTCATCATTTGAGAGGCATTTGGTGATAAAGGTCATAACTTTACTGTCAGGAGTTTGTATTTCTTTTCTATCTGCAGCTTCAATCAGGGCCCCAAACAATCCCCACCCGTCAGCTTCAGATAATTGGTTATTATCTATCAAAGTATTCAATGCCTCAATTAGAGGGTCTACGGCTTTTAATTTTGCAAGTGCATCCCAATCTTCTTTAGCAATTAGATATGCTATTTTACTCATTCAGGTTCCCATCCCAATTTTTCTAGTGCTTCGACAGCAGCGGTTCTAATATCTCTGTCTTTGTCTTTGAGCGATTTTACTAGGTAATCTATACTTCTTTTATCATCGAAATTTCCAAGTGCTTCTATT
>CAZMPT010000069.1:0-2499 GCA_964568285.1 uncultured archaeon
GTAACTTTGGAAATGCCTCTAACTAGTCAGAGGGTTTTTCCAGATACTGCAATTTCTTATCCAGTTCGAATCATAAATCAAGGAAATGGTGAGGACACTTTTGATTTATACACAGGAAGTGACTGGGGAGCTGAGATAAGGATAGATAATTCACCAACAGGAGAGGTCTTTTTGGGGGCTTTCCGGGAGGTTGAAGCTGAGCTGATAGTTGAAATTCCTAATGATGTCTCAGTAGGTGATTTCAAAGAGTTACCACTCACAGCAATATCTCAAGGTGATTCGAGTGTCTCCGCTTCTATTACTAGTAACACTTCCGTGGGTATTATGATGGCTGAAAATGCAGTAGTGGGCGTTCTGCCAGGAAACAATGCTAGTTTTCATCTTGAATTCTTAAATCCTACAAATCAAACTGACACTTTTACTTTTTCAATAGAGTCTGGAAACCCTGGATGGGATTCATCACTATATCCTGCTAGTATATCTCTTGAAAGTGCTTCAAAAGGGAATGGCTGGATTAATTTAACAGTACCAAATACCGCAGAACCTGACACCTCATATCTGATGACATTTGCCTTTGGAAATGCTGAAACCTTAGACAGCATAAATGTAATTGTAGAGATTCTACCTCTTAGTGGCGCACATATCTGGTCAGACAATGAAGAGCACATCGCTTACGCAGATCCTAGTACCACAGTATACTTTGATGTCCGTGTAACGAATTATGAAGACAATGATCTAACCGTAGATTTAACATATGAAGATAGCTGGATACCAGATTGGACTATAGAGTACAATAATCAGTCATCTTGGTCAAAATCTATTCCTACAGGCAGTTCAACATCAGTAAGTATAGGTGCAACAGCGCCTAGTGATGCTGAGGCAATCGAAACCTTCTGGTTACGTGTAATCGCATCATCTACAGGCTTCGACTCTACTTACTTTGATGCTAATATTACAGTTAATCAGGAATTTGGCATTTCAATAGAGCAAAGTAACACAATCACTCTTCTTGGAAACGTAAGTGAACTAGTGAAGGTAGGAATATCAAATACAGGTAATGGCCCAGACACTTTTGAGTTTATGTATTCAGGTGATTGGGTCCAAAACACTACAGGTTCATTTTCGATAGATGGCTTTGAAACCAAAGAAATTACTATACCAGTAAACTCAGGTCTGCTTCCACCTGGGACAGAGAGTGAAATTTATCTGATAATCAATTCAACTAATAGTCAGTTATCTGATAATGAAGTTTCAGATTCAATTACATTATCTTTTGTAGTAACCGGAATGCTAACCTACAGTGAATGGGGTTCAGGCCCAGTTAGCCTAAATGAAGGAGAGTCCACCTCTTTTGATGTTGCAATCCTTTCCCTTTTTGATTCTGGTTCTCCAACTACTAGAGTCATAGTTGGGATTGGTGGCAGCTCAGCTTCTTGGATCACGATGGAGGATATAGAGGAATTTGAGGGAGAGGACACTTTAGAGGTTCTTGTTGGTGAACCGAGTTTGTTTCCAGTTGATGTGCAAGTTCCAAGAGGAACATCTGCAGGCAATTATGTTTTCAGTTTGACAGCTACAGACTATCATGATAGCGGTCATGTGTCCGTTCTGTGGTTTACAATCAATGTAGCACAACGCTTCAATATATCTGCAGAGATAATTAGTACACCTCTAGGAGTTAATCCAGGATATAGTGCAGAATGGTTAGTTGAGTTGACTAACAATGGTAATGGTATTGATTCTATAAATCTTAACAATTATGATGCTCCTGAAAATTGGTCATCAAGATTTGGTTCAGATGGTTCTGATTCTATTGTAGAACTTCAATCATCAGTTAGTAAGATAATAATCTTTACTTTGGATGTGCCTGCAGACGCCTCTTCTGGTGAATTTTTGCTTTCTATTGATGTAGAATCATCTGGCAATACATTCAGCGGTAATGATGTTTGTTGTATGTCTCTACCTCTAAATCTGTCAGTAAATTCAGTCTATCAGATTTCAGCATCAGCAACCTCTGCAATAGAGCTTACAGGCCAACCTGGTGATACAGTGTACTTCCAATTTGATGTCCAAAATAGAGGTAATTCTGATGACACAATTTCGTTATCAGCAACGGGCACTATGATGACACAGGCAACTCCTACTGGATTTGGTTGGACAACTAAAGCACTATCTTCATCTGAAACGGATAGTAACTACCTGAAAGCTACAGTACCAACTAGCAATGATGGCCCTTGGACAGCAATAGTAACAGTCACTTCTGATGGTGATCCATCTCAAATATCTACTCTTCAGTTCACATTATTGGGTGTTACACTACCTGATGCAGGAATTAGGGATTTACAGATAACACCTGAAAACCCAAAACCAGGAGATGATATGCTAGCACGTTTTACTGTAACAGCTTCCAATGCGCCAATAGATTCAGTGTACTACACGTTGTATCTGGATGGCAATGTAATTGGTGGTGATAGAGTATATTCAATAGAAAAAGATGGC
>CAZMPT010000069.1:2599-5327 GCA_964568285.1 uncultured archaeon
CTTCGTATGGAAGATTTCCTTTCTGAGAAGGCTGAGGAAGAATCAGAAGAGGATACGTCTTCTGTTGCTGCTGTTCCTGATGAGTCCGAATTATCAGCTTCTGAGAAGTTGAGATTGTTCAGGGAGCAGGAGGTAGATGGAGCCCCCACAGACCAAACTGAGCAAGAATCCGAACCAGAACCAGAGCCATCTAAGGAAAAAAAAACAAGAAAACGTAAAGGACCTCCCAAAGGCGGAAGTTTCGGCCCAACAGTCGGCGGATTCTGATGAAAATAGGGTTAGTCGGAAAACCAAACGCCGGTAAATCAACATTTTTTACGGCTGCAACATCAGCTACGGCCCAGATTGGAGATTATCCTTTCACTACTATAGACAAGAATGTTGGTGTTGCTTATGTTAGAAAATCATGTCCTAGCAAAGAATTAGGATTAGATCCAAATCCGAACAATTCTCTCTCAATAGATGGAACCCGTTTCATTCCAATTGAAGTAATTGATGTAGCAGGATTAGTTCCAGGTGCTCATGAGGGCAAAGGAATGGGCAACAAATTTCTGGACGATCTTCGACAAGCTGATGTTCTCATTCAGATAGTTGACTGTTCTGGGAAAACTGATCTGGAGGGTAATTCTGTTGAAAATGCAGACCCTTTGACAGAAGTTCAATTTCTCAAGGATGAGTTGCACCATTGGATAGGTGAGATTGTTGTAAGGAATTGGTCACGCAGTGCCCGTGCCGTTGAATCTGGAGAGAAAATCGAGGATTTTTTGTCAGATCGGCTTGCAGGTCTTAAATTTACTAGAGAACAAGTAATTTTGTCACTAAGAAAAGCCAACATCTCTAAGCCAGTAATGCAATGGGGAAACGAGGAAGGTCTGATTTTAGCTCAAAATCTTCAGAAAATTGGGAAGCCAATTGTTATCTCAGCCAATAAGGCAGATATATCATCAAAAGATAATATAGAGAGAATGTCTAAAGCCTCGGCCATAACTACGGCATCAGATTATGAATTGGCTCTGAAAAATGCGGCAAAAGCAGATTTGATATCCTACAATTCTGGTGACTCAGATTTTAGTCTTAGTAATGAAAGTCAATTAAACGAAGGTCAAATAAGAGCCCTCGGAACAATTCGCGATTTCCTGAAGGAAAATGTCTCAACTGGGGTTCAGAAGTGTATAGAGACTGCAGTTCTAGAAAAATTGGACTTAATTGCAGTTTATCCTGTGGAGGATGAAACCCATTTCACTGACGGCCAAGGTCGAGTTCTACCAGACGCTTATCTTGTTCCCAGAGAGTCCACGGCTCTCGATTTAGCCTATAAGGTCCACACAGATATAGGTGCTAGTTTCATACGGGCAATCGATTGTCGAACCAAAAGGATTATTGGTAAAGATTACGAACTACAAGATGGTGACATAATCAAAATTGTCGCAGGATCCTGAATTGAGAATAGACGAATTAGATTCACTTAGAGCAACTGCTCTGGTAATGATGCTAGTTTCAAATTTTGTGACTGATCTCAACCATTTTGACCTAATGACCGTTGAAAAAGGAGACCAATGGTGGTGGTTGGCTCGAACAACTGCTTTTCTGTTTGTTGGAATCTCTGGTTTCTCTTATTTTCTTGCACATCAAAAAGAATATGATTTTGTGAAAACTTTTGATAGAACCAAACGGTTAATTTTCTGGGCTTTCGCAATCACACTTATCACCTATCTTTTTGAGCCCAGTGCGTATGTTCGTTTTGGTGTTCTACATCTATTGGCGTTAGCCAGTATAGTTGCATTTCCCGTTGCCCGTAGACCCGAATTTGCTTTAGTAATTGGCATAATTCTTCTTTTTATTCCCCTATCATCCAATTCATCACTAGTTTGGCTTGGACTAAGAGATACTGGATTCTTTGCAGTAGATTATTTCCCTTTGAATCCTTGGCTAGGTATATTCTTCATTTGTCTAGCAGTATCCAGTAGAGTTTATTCTGATGGAAAACCACTAATGGCCTTCAAATGGCCTGAAAGATGGTTATGGTTTGGACGTAATACATTGATTATCTATGTAGTGCATCAACCAATATTAATCGGACTTCTGATCCTGACAGGACAAGTTCCTCTGGATAGTATCATATGATTCAGCAACGATTACAAGAGATTCTCAAGAACATTGATGCAGCATGTTCAGAATGTGGGCGTGATGTTTCAGAAATAACACTGATTGGCGTAACCAAAATGAAACCTATTGAGATGATACGAGATGCATTTGAAGCAGGTCTGACAGATTTTGGAGAGAACTATGTTGAAGACTTCTCTGATAAACAGAGCATATATCACCCAGAAGGTCTCAAATATCATTTCATAGGAAGATTACCTACTAAAAAGGTCAGAAAAATAGTTGGTAAAGCTCAACTAATTCATTCTGTGAATTCAATTAAATTAGCTAAAAAGATTGATTTTGTATCCTCCGAAGAAAATGTAAAACAGGACATTCTGCTACAGGTTAATCAGGGTGGTGAATTATCAAAATCAGGAGCAGAACCAGACTCTCTCAAACAGATATTAACTGAAATCTTTAGTTTAGACAATGTTAGAGTTCAAGGTCTCATGTCTATCCCGCCATTCCATGAGCCCGCCAGACCCTATTTCACCGAACTCCGCAATTTGCGTAATGCTCTTCAGAACGATTTGGGAATAGAATTACCTTTATTGTCGATGGGAATGTCGGGAGATTTCATAGA
>CAZMPT010000070.1:0-5324 GCA_964568285.1 uncultured archaeon
TGGAAACTCGTAAAGATAACGGAGTTAACGCATTGGTTATGGATGGAATAATAACTCAGCGTTTGATTGAATTGGTTCCTAAAGCAGGTATCAAAACAATCATTGCCGAGAAGAAAGGACCTCTTCCTAGAGATCCCGTCGGAATAACCATGTTCACCCGTGAAGATTTAACCTGATAACAAATATCTTAGAATAAGTTGGCAAAATGGTTATATCCCGCTCCAGCAGTGGGCTACTGTTATGGCTGACGAAGCTAGTATTGATGAAGAAGGTTTACGACGTTCTGCACGAAGTCAAATAATTGTTGACACAATCGAACGAAGCTTGGAAAAGATGATGTTCGTTGAGTCTAATTTGGGTAAGGAAATGGAACCTCAGGATCTTTTCCAAGTGAAGAGAGAAGCAGTTGCAGCAGTCGCTGAATTGAAGTATGCTGTTTCAGTATTGACCGGGAAGCTAGAGATTTAATGGCTTCACGGCTAGTGCTCGCACTGGATGAAACTGATCCGGTCAGAGCTCGCATAATTGCTGAAGAGGTAGCTCCATTTGTGTCTGCAATTAAGATAAATTATCCACTGATTCTTTCATCCGGTTTAGAAGTAGTATCAGAGATATCAAAGTCCTGTAAGGTTATTTGCGACCTTAAGGTTGCAGACATTCCAAATACTAACCGTCTTATCACAGCGGCAGCCTTCAATGCAGGAGCCTCAGGAGTAATTGCACATGCTTTTCCAGGTGTACAATCCCTCAAGGCTATACGAGATGCAGATAATTCCAAGGAACTCTTTGTGGTAACAACAATGTCACATCCAGGAGGCGGGGATTTCTTTGATGTCGAGGCTTTTTGTTCAATGGCAGTAGAAGTAGGCGCTACGGGAGTAATAGCTCCAGCTACAAGGCCTGAAGATATAGCAAATGTTAGGTCATTGGTTGGAGACCTAAAGATAATGTCACCTGGTGTAGGTGCACAAGGCGGTAATTCTAAAGATGCCATCAAGGCCGGAGCAGACTACATCATTGTTGGTCGAGGAATATATCTTTCAGACAATCCTGCACAGGCGGCCGAACAGTATAGCCGTGATTTAGATGATTAGGCTGAATTCTTTTTTCAAGTCCTTTGGATACAAAAAGGTACTAAGAAGCTTAGATCTCTTGGTTGAATCTGGCGAAATTGTCACTCTGATAGGTAATAATGGAACTGGAAAAACCACGTTGCTACGCTGCATAAGTACTTTAGATTCTCCAGACAGCTATGATATTGCCGAAATAGATGAATATGATTTGAGAACCTACTCTGAAGAGGTGCGTTCACGTATTGGTTATCTCCCCCACAATCCTCCATTTTATCCTGAATTGACTGGATTTGAGAACCTACTTTTCTGGCTACAAATGAATTCAGTAAGTGATGCAGATTCCAAGGCTAGAGAAATGTTGGGTAAAGTAGGCCTAGTATCAGTCAGTGATGATTTTTCGGGAAATTATTCAAGAGGTATGGTGCAAAGATTAGGTTTTGCTATGGCCATCTCTCATAATCCAACAACTTTCCTCTTAGATGAACCATTTACAGGCCTAGATTCAGAAGGAATTGAGATTATTGAAAACTTGTTGAAGAAACTCAAAGATGATGGATGTAGTGTTCTTTTGGTTTCCCACGATTCTCCATCTTTCTCAGACAGAAACCTGAAATTGGATAGGGGAGGAATATCATGAATCCAATTCAAATTCTTATCAAGAAAGAACTCAAGGTAGAATTCAGATCCCTTCAGGGTTTGGTTGCATCAGCAATGCTATCTTTTATGATTCTAATGTCGATGAGATTCTCATTAACAGACATTGTTTTAGTTGAGAATTCAGGTATTCTCTGGGCCTCGATATTGTTAACAGGATTGAGTTTCGTCACCCACATATCAACTAGAGATTCTGAGAGAGGAACATCAGATCTGCTTAAGCTAATGCCAATCAGCCGGTATCAGTTATTTCTGGGTAGAATGATGGGTTCAATGTTCCTATTATGGATACTAAGTACAATCACTTTCATCCTATATGTCATAATTTTTGACAATTTATTTTCAGATAATTTACTTTTGGCCTATCTAGTGATTCTGGTTGGCTGCATAGGTATCGCTTCAGTAGGTACATTAGCCGCCAATTCAGCTACTCGATTACATGGTGGATGGATGATAACCTCTCTTTTTGCCATTCCAATTCTTCTTTTCACAGTTGTTGAGGCAGGAATACGGTGCACAGATTCATTGATTACAAGTTCGACCGATTTTGACTTGGCCTTCATGCTTCTTATCATGTACAATGCGGCATTTGTTACAGGTGGAGCTTGGTTAAGCGAGATTTCAGAATAAGGTAACGCCTTCTTCTCTTAACAATTTTATCTTCTTTTCAACACTACCAGATCCACTGTAACCACCAATATCTCCATTTGAACATATTACTCGGTGGCAAGGAGTTGTAATTGGATTTGGATTTGCTCCACAAGCATTGGCGACTGCTCTTGCAGCCTTAGGCCTTCCAATATTCTTAGCAATCTGGCCGTAGGTGGCAATTTCTCCACGAGGTATTTTGTCTATTTCATCCCACACTTTCTTTTGAAAAGCAGTTCCCTCACTCATTTTTCAATTTTAGAGATGCTGAATTGATACAATATCTTAATCCAGTTGGTTGGGGTCCATCATCAAACAGGTGCCCTAAGTGAGAATCACAATTGGAACAAATTACCTCGATTCTTCTCATTCCAAACGAAACATCTTCTTTTTCGCCGATTATTTCATCAGATGCGGGTTTGAAAAAACTGGGCCATCCCGTTCCAGAATCAAATTTATGTTCTGAATCAAATAATATGTTATCACAACAAACACAATGATATTTTCCGTTGTCCTTGCAATCCCAATATTCGTTGTCAAATGGAGGTTCTGTAGCACTACATCTACAAACTTGATATTGTTCTGGTGTTAACTTATCTTTCCAGTCGTCTTCACTCATTTCAGAAGATTGTTCAGATGATTCCTGCCGATTTTCCACCTTTTTCAAACGCATTCAGTGCAATATCCAAATCTTCTTTCTCTAATCCAGCACTCACCATGACTCTAATTCGAGATTTATCTCGGGCGACCATAGGGAATACTATAGGTAATGCGAATATATCCTGATTCAGAAGTTCAGCACTCAATGCCTTAGCACTGTGGGATTCTCCACACATTACAGGAATTATTGGCGTCTCAGAAACGCCAGTATCAAATCCAAGTGATTGAATCTCTTTTCTGAAGTATTCTGTGTTGCTCCACAGTTTTTTCACGTGCTGAGGTTCAGTTTCAAGAACTTCTATGGATGCATTACAAGCTGCGATTGTGGCAGGTGGTGCAGAACCAGACAATAACATTGTCCTTGACTTGTTGAATGCGTAATCCACCATATGCTTCTCACCAGCAATTAATCCTCCAACAACCCCAAAAGCTTTGGAAAAGGATCCAGATTCCATGTCAACTTCATCCTCTACACCGAAGTGAGAACCAATCCCTCTGCCTCCAGCCAGAACACCTTCTCCGTGACAATCATCTATGTATGTCATTGCACCATATTCCCTAGCTAATTTGGTTATCTCATCTAGAGGTGCAATGTCTCCATCCATCGAGAATACTCCATCACTGATAACCAGAGTTTTCTCACATTTCTTTGTCATAACCTTTAGTTGATCCTCTAGTCCCCCCATATCATTGTGAGGATAGATAGTTCGATTTTCTTTTTGGACTCCCGATAATCGCACTCCGTCTATTATTGACCCATGATTCAATTGATCGGAGATTATCGCATCGTTCTTTCCAGCTAATTGAGGTATTAGTCCTGAATTTACTGCAAATCCAGTTTGGTAGTATAATGCAGCTTCTCGATTCTTGAAACGTGCTATACTTTCTTCTAATTTGTTATGAATATCCATGTTCCCAGCAATTGGTCTGACACTTCCACTTCCGGCACCATGTGACTTTACAGCATCAATAGCAGCTTGTCTTACCTTTGGATGTGTGCTAAGATTCAGATAATTATTGGCACACAGCATTATTTTCTCAGAACCATCAATTATACATCTAGCAGATGATTCACCAGTGATAACAGGAGGTTTCCAATCAAAACCTTTTGAGACTAGGTCATTGTATTCATTTTTCATCCATTCAGTTGGAGTTGTCATATTATCCTAGTTTCCTCTTCAGATTCTCTAACATATCATCACTCATTTTCTCAAGATCATAGCTTGGTTTCCAGCCCCATTCCTCTCTTGCTGCAGAGTCATCAATTGAATCCGGCCATGAGTCAGCTATATTCTGCCTAGAATCTGGCTTGAAAGTGCACTCAAATCCTGGCATTCTGGCACTTACACAATCTGCAAGTTCTTGTGCAGTGAAGCTCATACCTGCGAAATTAAAGTCCGAATGGTGTTTTAGATTTTCCAAAGGAGCATCCATCAGATCTAATGTTCCCTTTATCGCGTCAGGCATGTACATCATAGGCAATTTAGTGTCAGCTCTAACAAAGAATTCGTAACTGTTGTTCAACACAGCCTCATAATAAATCTCAACTGCATAATCAGTTGTTCCTCCAGTTGGTCTAGTTTGCCAACTTATCAAACCAGGATAACGAATTCCTCTTACATCCACATCATATTTGTGGAAATAATAGTCGCAAAGTAATTCTCCTGCAACTTTTGTAACTCCATACATCGTCGTAGGTTTTAGAACAGTTTCTTGCGGTGTATTCTCAAGTGGTGTTCCAGGTCCAAAGACTGCGATAGAACTTGGACAGAAAAGACGCTGTCCCTTTTCCTTTGCCACTTCCAGAACATTGTAAAGCCCGTTTAGGTTAACATCATAGCATAATGATGGATTAGCTTCACCAGTGGCCGATAGAATGGCCGCTAGATGATAAACGGTGTCAATATTGTAGTCATCTATTATCTTCTTGTAACCTTCAATGTCCGTAACATCTCCCATGACACAAGGCCCACCTTCTGCAATACCATCAGGCATAGGAGTTTTGCGACCCATGGCCACAACATTCTGATTTCCAAATTTTTCTCTTAATGTAGTAGTCAAATCAGTTCCAATCTGCCCTGCGGCACCAGTAACAAGAATGTTTTTTTGTTCTGAAGTAGGCATGCGCTATCAATTACACGCCATTATTTTATAATGAGTATTCATACAGTTTCATGGCAGAGGGCTTACCAATTATAATTGTCAACCTGAAAACATACGAGGAAGGTTATGGCGCAGACGGTTTTGAATTGTGTAAGATAATGGAAGAAATATCTTTAGAGCATAATG
>CAZMPT010000071.1:0-1668 GCA_964568285.1 uncultured archaeon
TATGGTTCATCAATCACAAATGTGTCTGCCCTACTTTCCCAAGAACGCATCATTGCCGTAGAGATATTGCGAGGGCCGGACCACATTGCAATCCTAATCAACTTAGACTCTCCTGCTCAATCAAATCCTTGTAGTTTGACTGTAATGCCCTCACTACAGACCCCTCTGGAAGAACCTTCAGTTCATGATCATCCACTTCATTAACAGGTACAACGCCCCCGAATGTTCCTGTCACAAAGGCCTCATCCGAAGCATAAACATCAGATAAAGTAAAATTTCTCTCATAAACAGGGATCGAATTAACCTTACAAATGTCAATAATATTCTGTCTAGTGATTCCTTTCAAACAATAGTCGCCCGTAGAGGTCCAAACGGATTTGTCCTTCACAATGAAGAAGTGCGTTGAATTACATGTGGAGACATACCCATGGGGGTCTAACATTAATCCTTCATCTCCGCCCTTCCTGTGAGCATCTATACAAGCTTGAATGCAATTGAATTTACTCAGGCTATTGATTCTATGATCCTGAATATTTGTGCTTCCCCGTATTATGTCAACTGATACTAACTTGATTCCATGCTTTTCTGTTTCTGGTGATGGAGCCTTGTACTCTGGAATAACTACTATAGTAGGTTCAGAAATAGTGAAACTGGGATCCTGATAAGGTGTTGATTTGACACCCCTAGAAACTATCAATCTAACATGGACTCCTGTTTCCATCTTATTGGATTCTATAGTCTTCTTCAATATTGATTTTATCTCATCTATTGTCTTCCCAATATCCATATCTATCTTAGAGGCACCCCAAAAAAGTCGTTCAAGATGTTGGTCCAGAAACATGAATTTACCGTTGTGATAACGTATGCCTTCCCACACACCATCTCCAAGTAGAAAACCGCTATCAAAGACAGATATGGATGCATCCTGTCTAGGATAAAATTGTCCATTAATGTATACTAATATCTCAGAGTTGCGAATATCCTCAACATAATCATGTGTACCTCTCTTATCAGCCATTGACTAACTCCACCTCTGCAGAACCCAAGAAAGAGTTGCACCCGAGCCTTTGGTCATCTATCTTCAATAGACTCTTGTATATTATGAATGTGTCTATGTAATAATATAAGACCATTTTGTGTCCCACCTTTTCTATCATTTTAGTTGTAGTAGGACATTTGATAATATATCCTCTATAAAGTAATGATATAATATAATTTTTTTACCGTTAACTTTATATATGATGTCTTTTAGTTTGTACCATGTTGGAATACCTTAAGTTTGGCGTGATTTTCCTTCCTTGGGAATTATTTGTTTTACCAATTCTGGCATATATATTCTAAAAAGTTAGGAATAAAAAAATGAATTTTACCATACTAATCCTTGGGGCTGTAGTCTTGACAAGCCTGATTGCAATGCTCATCTTTGACGCAGTAGATGATCACAATGAAATGATACGCTCTGAGAAACTAGAAAAACAGCTAGAACAACTACAACAAAGTTTTGAATCTAAGCAAAAAAAGAATGTTGTATTCCTGAACTTAGGGGAGGAGTATTGATGTTTGTCTTCTATAATGTCTTTAGGGCTATTGTTTCCATCGGAGAAAAAATTATTAGGGGACTTCTCTTCTGAATACCGTGGAAATTCAAGACTACTGGAAAATAGTAAT
>CAZMPT010000071.1:1768-5324 GCA_964568285.1 uncultured archaeon
CAGGTGGCATATTCATATCACTGGGAATATTTGCATTGTGGGGAACTATCTATACCAACAAAGACTACCTGCAGGATTTAATGAAACATTATAATCTACTATAAATTTATCAAAAAATGTTTTGAAATTAACTTATATAGTAGATTCCAATAAAAAATATGAACAAAATTGCGTTAGTAGTTATTGGAATCGGAATTATTGTTACTTTAATTGGTATTATCGTATTGTCAAATCTAGAGGACGATGCTATAGAAACCATCGAGGAAGGTAAAATTTACGAAGGTGCGGATGGGGAGATGAAAATCTCAGGCAAAAGTAATCCTAATGATCAGGGAATAGGCTATTTTGTTCATATAATAGGGACCTATGAAGGTGGAGGCGAAGGAGGATACAACGAAGAGCGTGGAAATAACACTTGGGATTTAACAGAAGAGGACTGTGATCTTGTAAAGACATTTACATTGACCCATAACGAAGATGGTACTCAGGTTTTCATCCCCAGATGCAAGTATATCGAGGATGACGGGGGTTCTGCTCAAGATGATGACTGGATTGTAGTAGGAACACTATGTACTCAACAAACGGCAGGAGATCGCAATCGTACAGGAGATGGTTGTCCAGATGGAACTTACACCTGGGATACTGGCGGCGTAGAGGTAATGGTTTTTGATTTGGACAAACTAATTGAAGGCCTTTTTGGAGCCTTAGCTGCTGCATTGGGTTCCTTTGGAGCTTGTTGTTGTGGAGTATTAATATTATTGATAGGAATCATTCTAGCATTTACTATGGAAGATCCGCAGGCTGCATATTCTGGAAATGCACAGGATTCTAATCTATTAAATCAGAATACTGAGAGTATGCCAGAATCTTCAAGCGGCTGGGATGAGAAAGAAGATTATATACATAGAGAAAAAGAGGATGATGAACTCCCTCCACCACCTGAGATTTAAAACACTAATCTAAGGATTGAATGCGATAAGCACCAATTGCAATACTTGTTATCATAATCAAAGCAAAAATATTTGCGGTTATAATAGCAATTGAATTCTTCAGTACACCATAAGTTAGCCATAGTGATAACGATATTGCAATCACTGTAAAAGTAGTAACACTAACTCCATCAGCTCTTTTGTCAACCCAGACACGTCTAACTTGTGGATACCAGCCAGAAACACCAAGGAAACCTGCCAGTAAACCAATACCTTCGATCCAATCCATATTGTATTGACTTTCTAACCTTATAAATAAGGATAAGTAATGGTAAATCCAATGGAAAAACTGCCATTCTTTGTATATGGAACATTAATTCCAGATCAACCAAATTATTACCTCTGGAAAGATAGTATAGTAGACACAAAAAATGGCCTAATCCAAAATTATCAATTATTCGATATGGGCCACTATCCTATGATTGTGAAATCAGAAGGAAATAATGTCTATGGAATGCTAATGTACATCAAAAATGAGGATTACGATAAAATTATCAAAATCATAGACAATTTGGAAGGATATGATTCCGAAAACCACGGAAGCTCTGCTTACAACAGAGAAATGTGTGATGTTGGATTAGAAAATGGAGAGGTTGAAAAGGCATGGTTCTATCTGGGAAATATCAAATATATTCAAAGTGAAAAAAATGTCGAAAGTGGAAACTGGGTAGAGCATGTTTCCAAGAAAAAAGGGAATCAGGATTGGTGGAAAGATGCAGATACTGTCGCTGGATTGCATGAGAGATAATACTAAAAAGAACTAAGGCTTACTAAACCATGGACCAGAAGTTACGCCTGATACTAGGTTTGGTCGCCATTTTCCTATTTTTGATTGGTTCGGGCACACTGGCAATGTTAATTCTACTCGCTATTGCTGGTGAATGGTTGTTTGCGATTTACGTTAGTTCTAGCGAAAGAATAGGGCCAAAACCTAAGTTGAACGAACCCAAAGAATGACTGAGGACACCTCCCCCGAGAACTTACGGAAATTCCTAGAGAGCGATGATCCTGCTATGGTCAGGATGGGGCTGTCGATGGCGAAGGGGAGTGGGGTTCCTGATAATTTACTAGGAGAAATACTATGGATGTACATGATGCACGGTGACAAGACAATCCGAGCGGCTGCTAGATCTACTTTCATGAAAATAGCTCCGGAAGATACGAAACTGATAGTAAAAGAAAACTGGAAGGCGAGTTATCGAACAGACGGTTGTGGTGACGACAAATGTGTTCGCTCACCTGCATGCAAGGCAAAAGTATGGGGTGAATGTAAGCTCCAGCTTAGCATATTAGGGAAAGCATTGTGTCAGACTCCCGTGAATCTTGTCAATCCGCTCATCAAAGTGCTCGGAAAAAAGAATGAAATTGATCGCACTAGACTTAGGTTTGACCGAAACCTCGACCTCAAATACCAGAGACAGGAAAAACTACGCAGAAACGCTGTAAATGCGCTAGGAGAGATTGGTGACAAGCGCGCCGTGGAACCGCTTATTAGGGTGTGCGAGAATTATATAACAAATACCGTGGCCGCCAAGGAAGCCCTTCGCAAGCTCGGCCACGAGGTGGAATGACCAAAAACGAAAACTCCCCTGAGAACTTCCTAGGTAAACTCCCTAACTTAGACTTAAGAAAACGGTTACCTATATCTGTAATTCTCACCAAGTTCGTTCTATCGAAGAAAATACAAATTTTCTCCAGCTCCAAAGCTTTTGAGTACAACCTAGCTAAAGAACTCCATGAAAAGAAATCAATGGTGCTACTACATAAAAAATCAGGCAAACCCTTGATTTTTGAGGAAAATAGAAATTCGTTCAGGGCCGGACCAATCACACTCCCAGCATCTAGAGAATCTTACTTGGGATTTCTTGAGGGGCGTGTCAAAGATGATTCATATTTACTAGTACTGCACTTGTCAAATCTTGAATTAAAGACGAAGGATTGGCCGAAAGGGACAAACGAAATTCCTTCAAAAGAATTAGTGAATTCCATCAAAGAAAAACTGAATGGAATGGATTTGAATAATCTAGCTGAATGTGATGGTGAATTTCTTTTAATGGCCTTTGAAAAAACGGCATACTCTGCCCAAAGGGACTGTCCACTAGAGCAGCAAGGATGGTACCCCCATACTGATGAACACGACATTCTCCTAACTGTGGCTAAAGGTTTAGGAAATCTCGGAGATAGAGGGGCCGTACCACTACTTATTGAATTGACGAATGAGACGATTGGATTTGAAAGGAGTGGCGATTTTTGGCTAATTTTCATAAAAGCACTGGGAAATATAGGAGATATTAGCGCAAAAGAATCTCTAGAAGAACTAATGTATGCAGGTCCTGTATCATGGGGTTGCGCAACCAAGAGTGATGCCAGCCACGCAACTTATATCGTTGCGGAGGCTCTGAAGAAACTAGGAATGACAGAAGAAGAACTTGAAGAAGAATTTGGGTACAAATACTAATGACCAAAAACGAAAACTCCCCCGAGAACTTGCGTAAATTCCTGGAGAGCGATGGGCATTCTTGACGTTGTTGGCGCAACCATTGCAGGTCATACCTCCAACACCTAAA
>CAZMPT010000072.1:0-5262 GCA_964568285.1 uncultured archaeon
GGTTCAGAGTTTAAGAGTGATTCAGATTCAGAGGTTTTACCTATCCTCATAGCGAAGTATTATTCAGGCAATTTGGTGGAAGCACTCCATCGAACTTTAGAAGATATAGAAGGAATCTTTACTGTAGCTGCAATTCATAAAGACCATCCAGATGAAATTGTGGCAGTCAGGAATGAAACGCCCTTAGTTATTGGCCTTGGCAACTCAGAGAATTTTATTTCTAGTGATATTTATGCGATTTTGAAGTACACTCAGCAAATTGTTTATCCCGAGGATAATCAAATTGTTAGAGTTACTTCGAGTAATGTGGATTTATACGATTCCGATCTTAATTTAATTGACTATGAGGTCGAAACAGTTCAGAAATATACTGAAGTTGCCGAAAAAGGAGGATATGAACATTATATGCTTAAGGAGATATTTGAGCAGCCAAAAGCAATACAGGATTCACTTAATGAATTATTAGTAGAATCTCCACTTGAAAATCTGGGTCTCAACTGGAAATTAGGTAGTATCTCTATTGTAGCCTGTGGAACTTCATATCACGCAGGTTTGGTTGGAAAATATGTAATTGAGCAGTTAACAGCAGTTCCAGTGTCTGTTCAGTACAGTTCTGAGTTTAGATACGCCGCTCCAGTGCAAGGAGTTGGTGGCTTGTTATCTTCTCGCCCTTTAGTTGTTCTAATATCACAGAGTGGAGAAACTGCAGATACATTGGCAGCAGCCAGAGCTGCACGCCAGCAAGGATGCCACACTATCGCGATTTGTAACGTTCCCGGTAGTCGGATAACAAGAGAAGTTGACGGAGTAATAATAACTAAATCAGGTCAAGAGATAGGTGTTGCAGCTACCAAAACTTTCCTCACACAGATGCAAGCCCTTTATGCGTTAGGAATTCACTTAGCATTTACATCAGGTACAATGGATCATCCCCAAATGAAATTATGGGAATCAGAAATGAGGAGACTTCCAAGTAAAATAACTCAGGTTTTGAATAATAGTGAGTCAATAAAGGCTTTAGTTCCACACTTTGTAAAATCCAAATCAGTTTTCTTTGTCGGCCGTAATATCAACTTTCCTCTTGCCATGGAGGGTGCTTTGAAGCTAAAAGAGATATCATACATTCATGCTGAAGGATATCCTGCAGGTGAATTGAAGCATGGTCCACTTGCACTTCTAAGTTCCGATACGCCAGTAGTTGCAATAGCTGTACAGGATCACACGTATTCAAAATTAATATCTAATATAGAAGAAATATCAGCACGTAGTGCTCCAGTTATCTCAGTAGTTCAGAAAGGAGATAACAATGCAACTAAGGTTTCAGATTACCATTTCGAGTTACCCGAAATAGATCCCGTTCTGTCGCCTTTCCCCGTTGCCGTTTTCTTACAATTGCTTTCATACCATATAGCGCATGAGTTAGGAACCGAGATTGATAAGCCACGTAACTTAGCTAAGTCTGTTACGGTTGAGTGATAAAGAATAAGAATTCTAAGCCCTTAATTCATCTAGACTTTGTAAAGCAAATGAAGTGTGCAATGCAGTTCCTATATGCAGTGCTTCTTCATCCATCTTAAACAATGGATGGTGTACATTGTAAATAGCATCTATTTTCTCATTACGCATTCCTAAAGCAACAAAACAGCCCTTTACTTTTTCAGTATAGTATGCAAAATCCTCTCCACCCATGACAGGTTCTAGATCAACGGTATTTGCTTCTCCTAACATTTCGCTAGCAACACCCTTTGCGAAATCCCATGCTTCTCCATCATTTACTGTCGGTGGATAATCATTTCCAGGATATTTGACTGTTGCCTTACAGGAGTGAGCTTGAGCGATATTCTCGCTTACTTTTCTTACCTGAGTTTGCAGTTTTTTGAGCCCTTCTTTAGTCAAGGATCTTATGGTACCCTGAAGCTTTACTTCAGGAGGTATGACATTAGATGCTTCTCCCCCATGTATTGTACTTATGCTTATCACTCCTGAATCCAAAGGATCTAATTTCCGTGATATGATGGTTTGCAAATTTGTTATTATTTGAGCTGACGCTACAACAGGATCTATAGTCAAATGCGGCATTGCAGCATGTC
The DNA here is from genome assembly GCA_964568285.1 of uncultured archaeon. Classification (GTDB taxonomy): domain Archaea; phylum Thermoplasmatota; class Poseidoniia; order MGIII; family CG-Epi1; genus CG-Epi1. The sequence continues at coordinate 2,091 of CAZMPT010000072.1, forward strand.
CACCCTCTCCTTCTACGGTCATTTCAAGAAAGGATGTTGCAGCTAGGAAAGTACCCTCGCGTGACCCAACAGTACCTGTTGGCAATAGGGGCCAAACATGAAGCCCGAAAATACGTTCTACTTTTGGTGAATCTAATGCACCTTCTTCTCTCATAAGTTTTCCACCCGCACCTCCTTCTTCAGCAGGTTGGAATAATAATTTGATAGTGCCCTTAATCTTGGATTCTCTTTCTTTTAGGATTTTTGCCGCACCCAACAACATTGCAGTGTGACAATCATGACCACATGCATGCATCTTTCCATTAATCTCACTTCTGAAAGGGATATCTGTCTCTTCGTGTATTGGCAGTGCATCCATATCGGCTCTAAGTGCTACACAGGGACTGTTTCCGCTACCAATTGTAGCAAGGACTCCAGTTTTGGCTATGGGTGATTTGTAAGGTATCTCTAGTTTGTCCAGTTCTCTTCGAACCAATGCACTAGTTTTGATTTCTTCGTACATAAGTTCAGGTTGTCTATGCAATTCTCTACGTATTTCAACAATCCAATCAGAGATTTTCTTTGCTTCCTTTTTAGCCTCTTTAGAATGCATAATTAGCCATAATTCATTCTCATTATAGAGGTATCGCCATTATCAAACCATACAGGAAATCCTTCATTATCTGTGAATTTAGATTTTGCTTTTCCAGTTAATTCTTCAGCAGGATCCCACTGCAGAAGTGCAACGCCTTTCTGCATTTCCTCTGATAGTATAACATATGAAACCTGTTTAACTCCAGCCTGCGGTGTAGAAAGTGCTTTCCCGGCTTCTATCGCTTCTTCAGTATCACCAGTTATCACTACATCTCCATTTTCCCAGCTAGCGTTGGTTTCTGTTAGTCCAAATATAAGGCTACTTAGCCGATGGTCACTTACAACCAAAGAATCATCTTCAGTAAATTGAGTCCATAGAATGGCATCAAACTCTTTGTCATTTGTACCTTCCTGAAAACCACCCATAACGGATGGTGGAGGATAGGCCCCAATTGTACATCCAATGAACAATAAAACGAAGACAGAAGTAATCATTGGTCTCTGATTTACTTCAAATCCAGTTATCAGGTATTTGAAACCAATTCCAGACATTAAAGCAAGGGGAGCTAGGAGATAGGGAGCATGTCTGTAAGCAATAAGAAGATGAGATCCAGAGATAGCTCCTACTGTGGCTAGTGATAATATGGGTAAAATCCAACCCCAAATTATCCATCCATTTTTCTGGGCAGTGATGAGACTAATGTTTACAGCAAGAGCAATCCAAAGAATATTGGTGATTAGATAAGGTAGAGCTTGATACTCTCCTGCCTGTAAAGGTGCAATTGTACCGGGCACTCCTCTCCATAAAATTAAGAGAATTCCAGCAAATGAAATTGCAAAAGCTACTAGAATCCTATTTAGGAAAATCCTTTGTGTAAGATTTTCTCTGATTTCAGGCAATCTAAGGTAATCTTTGATAGCCCAAAGACCTAGTAAAGAAAGCAAAGGAATCATAACTAGGATCCCCGTAACGGGAAAACTATCAGATATAGTGCTAAAGGCACTCTCATCGAGCATTTTCCTGAAAGATTTAGCGTAACTTAGCCAATAGAATGAAATAATTAATGACATAATTCCAATGGCTATTATTCCTTGTTTAGCAATCTTACGGTTTCCTGCAGCAATTTCCACAACTAAAATACCGGCTATTGCAGAAACTATGAGGAGTAGTGTAAAATGATGTGTTATTAGTAACGCAAGGAAAGATATAGTTCCAATGCTGGTCCAAGGATTCCTTTTGATTTTATCAATCCTAAGAATATTATCAGATTCTAGCATTTTTATCCACGAATATAGAAAAACAAATCCCAATGTCTCAGCCAATCCTCCTGGCATTGCATGAGAATTTGCGAACACGACTGCAAAAGTCACACTGTAAAATGCACAACCAAAGAGGGATGGAGTAAAACCAACTAATTTTTTTCCAATCATAAAAAGTGAGGGTATCGCAAGAGCAGACATCAAGGGAATGAACCAAAGCAGTGAATCATCATAATCAATTTGGGCCAGCAAACTTATAGTTCCAGCAAGGATTTGCATACCTTGGAAATCGGGATACGCTCTCCCCCATCCAAGGTAACCTTCTGTAAGCATTTGGCCATTTTCAACAAGTTGCCTTGTCAGGTAAAGATACTCTCCTGAATCACTTCCCCAAATGCGCCAATTGTAGTGGTGATATATTCTTATTAAGAATCCTAGAGAGATAACAGAATAGAGCAAATTCTTTTCGAAGCATTTTACCCTCATTTTGTACCTCCTGCTACGAGTAGAACAACTTCGGCAATTGTTGCAAAGAAGACAAGAAATATCAGGTTTACAATCATAGAGGGTTCTGGCGTTCCAAGTATGGCTATTGTAATTATCAAAAAGTAAATATATTTGCGTGCATCTTTTGCTTGTTCAGTGTAATTGGCAGCAAAAAATGCCAAGATTGGTAGACTGATTACAAACCCTGAGAATATAGTTATGGAAATAATCAATTTCGTAGCTTCATACACAGATAATTTAGCAGTTATGAATTCATCTGTCAACAGAATTTCCATTACAATTGGAGCAATATAGAATAATCCTATAAGTGAGCCAGCTAAAAATAAAATGGAGGCTGTAGTAAAGCTCCACAAACTCCCTTTTCTTTCTTCGATTGTTAAACCAGATCTTGAAAAATTATAAAATCCCTTGAACCACAAGGGAATCGTCAAACATAGACTTCCTACTAGACTAATGTAGATTTTTAATCTTAATAATTCAGTTGGACTATAAGTCGCCATTTCAGATAATTCTAAATTTGCTATATTCAGTAGCCCATCTATAATTTGAATGGATATTGGTACAAGGCAAACAAGTAGGAACATGTTGCAAATGAAGGGAGGCATCAAATGTGATCTTAGTTCCTCAAGATGACTTGCCAAAGGCCTGCTGACATCGCTAGTTTCAGACACTGGATGCGGTAAGGTCGGGGGCTTAAAAGGCGCCTTGTATCAGTAATGTAATGAATATTATTCAGGGATGTGTTCGCTATCCTCCTGCACCCGGTGGGGCTGAAACGGTCGTGAAAGCATATTCTGAAGGTTTGCTTGCTAAGGGACACAAAGTTGAAGTT
>CAZMPT010000073.1:0-5231 GCA_964568285.1 uncultured archaeon
ATATTTTAATTCCAATAATTTCATTTCCTTGCCAAGTTTCACCTGCAGGAATTATATCAGTTAAGGTGTAAATCTCAACGATATCTGGGTAATCATTTGCAAATTTTTGTAATTGAGAAACAACTTCATAATATTCGTGGTAATCATCAAATAAGACATCAAAGGGGAAAGTATTGGTTCGATTTAGGGTATCATTTTCATGTCCATCGAAGCCATCTGCAGTATTTGTAGTTCTATAAAACTCCTTAGATTCAATAGAACCTGTTGACATTGTGGTCAGAATCAGCATAAGCGCTATGGTGACCGGTGACACACGATTCATACTATTAGCATGAGAACAGTAGATTATAAGATTTTATCAACGCATATCTTCATTAATCTTGCTCATTGATAACGAATTAATGCTCAAGTGTAAAGATTGCCCCCATTGGTATGGAGGTGAGGACTTTGGTTATGGAAGTTGTCGTCTAAAACTCCAAAGAAACGACAAGAAATTCTTGACTTTTGGGCAACAGGATTGTGATGAGGATTTCAGATGATTAAAGTCAGAGATATGCAGAAATCTGACATTGATTTTGCTAAATCACTTACCGACAATGAGGATTGGGGCAATTCGATAGAGGACTGGCAACGTCTGATGAAAGTCAGTATTCCACTAATTGCAGTTGATGGTGAAGAGTCTTTGGGAGTAACCACAGCCTTTGATTATGGAAATCTCGGAATGATTGGTAACGTAGTTGTCACATCCGAAAGTAGGGGTAAGGGAATTGGAAAGATTCTCCTCAAAGAAGCCATGAAACGGCTTGAATCGTGTAAATCTGTAAGAGTCCAGTCAAGAATGGAAGTGACTTCTTTCTATAAGGAACTAGGTTTTCTTCCTGAAGGCATGTCAACCCAGTTCAGGCTTGACGCTGATATGAAATCATTTCAGCCTTTTGATGTTGATTCAGACGACAATATTGTTCCTGCTGAAGGTTATTGGGATGAGATATTGGCAATCGATCAACGACAGTTTGGTGCTGACCGTTCCCAGTTTCTGAAAGAGATTAATGATTATCTCCCTCAATGTTCATTTGTAGCCCTTGGAGAAGATAGTTCGGTAAAGGGATACATTATGGCTAAAGGTGAGGATTCTTGGTATGAGATAGGTCCATGGGTAGTTGAACCGGGATGCAAGAATTGGCAAGGAATGCTGCAAGCTACAGTTCAGGCAATTCCAGACAAGTCCACGGTTGAGATACTTGTCCCAGCCCCAAACTTTAGGATTACCAATTTACTAGATTCTATAGGATACAATGCACATAGTTATTGCATGTCAATGTTCTATGGTGAGGATTGGCCTGACGAGTCGAATATCTGTGCTAGAGGCGGAGGAGACAAAGGTTGAAATTATTCAATACAGCTTCCGGTAAGAAAGAAGATTTTAGTCCAGATTCTAATAAATTAGGATTGTACATCTGTGGTCCCACGGTGTATTCAGATACCCATTTAGGACATGCCAAATCCTATGTCTCCTTTGACATTCTGAAAAGATGGTTAGGATACAAGGAATATGAGGTCAATCATATACAAAATTTTACTGATGTATCAGATGAGACCGCTTTGGGCGCCTCACAATCAGGCGAGGACGAATTGGATTTCACTCGCAAGTATGAAGAAGAATTTCTTGGAAAAATGAAGTTACTTTCTAACACACCTGCAACCAAATACACCCGAGCTTCAGATTTTGTTCAACAAATAGCTGAAGAAACTAAGAAATTATTGGATTCTGGTGAAGCTTACCGGACTGAAGAAGGAATATTTCTAAGGATAAAGCAAGAGGAGCATGGCAAGTTGTTGGGCGTAAATTTGGAGGAATCCTTGGTGGAAGGAATCGATGAAGTTGATTCAGGGCCCAAGAAGAGCCCTCACGATACTTTACTTTGGGGTCCACCATTGGAAGGTGGTAGGATCTGGGAATTCGATGGTTTGCCTCCTGGACGTCCAGGTTGGCATCTGGAATGTACTTTGATGTCATCGTCCGAATTGGATTTACCAATTGACATTCATTGGGGTGGAATTGACCTCATATATCCACATCATGAAACAGAGATGATACTTGCTGAAAAGATAGGTTTGGGCAATTACTGTGATTTTTGGATGCACAATGGATTAATGGAAGATGCAGAAGGCAAATTATCAAAATCCAGAGGGGAACGCATAACATTGGAAGAGGTCTTCAAGGATTGTCCGCCCCCTGCCCTAAGATTCTACTTGTTGAGTTACCATTATCGCGATTTCACTCCATATTCACCAGAGGGTTTGCTTGCAGCCTGTCAAGAAGGTGAACGCTTGGGAATAAATGCTGTGGATTGTATGGTTACGGAACCGACAGATCCAAGAGATGATGAGGAAACTGCACCCTTGGTCACCAAATTTGAGGAGGCTTTGAGCGATGACCTGGACACTCCAAAGACGCTTGACGTTCTGAGGGAACTTGATATTATTGCAGGAAACAGGTTGAAGAATGATGGAGATATAGGTCCAATTTCAGGTATGTACAGTATTTTTCAGTGTGTTCTTGGAGTCTTTTCTTAATCTTTAAATTGTTCTAAAATAGCTTCTGTGACTTCACAATCTGGCAGTTCTTTCTTCATCAACCAGCCATACCATTCAATTGATATCTGAGCTCCATTTTCGGTTTTCTTTGCTCTAAGAATTCTATCCTTTACAATTATCTTTCCATCAAGCAGAATTCCATTATCACCAAATGCAAAAGGACGTGGATATCCAAGGTAAATCATACTAAGCACAAAAAGTGAAGTTGAAAGATAGATATCAACTTCTTGAACGATATCTAGGCAAATGATGAATACCATGGTGCTGGGAATTAGGAAACCATTGATTCCCTTGCGTTCCATCTCTTTCCAGAAGTCAAGTTTAACCACTTTACTTTCATCTTCAGGCTTTCTGAATAAAATAAGGACATCATACAACAATACTATTAGCAGGACTATCTTTGCATAGAAAAGCAGTTCATCCATTTCTTACCTCTGAAACTAATTTCCAAACGTCTTTGAATATATCATCAGGTGTTCTTGAAGAGTCAACAATTTTTACCAACGGATCACTCTCAAGATTTAGATAGGCCTTCCTGACTTTTTCCAGATGTTCTTCCTTTTCAAATTCATCAGCTTCACTATGCCCTCTGACTCTCTCCAGAGCGACTGTAACAGGTAAATCAAATATCAGAACAATATCTGGTTTTGGAGCAAATGAATGCCTCTCACGGATTACATTTACATCAATTCCACCAGCAACTTGATAAGCCATTGAAGAGTAGTAATATCGATCCATCAGGACTACAGTGTCCACGTCTAGAGCTGGCTGTATTTTCTCTTCAACGTGCTGTATTCTATCGAGGACAAATAATTCCAGAATCTCTTCATTGGTTGCCTTTCTTTTTCCACGGAGCATGTCCCACAATTTCTGCCCGTGTGGCCTTTTTGTGGGCTCTTTTAGAATTATGACTTTTTCTCCTTCTTCTTCTAGTTTTTTCTGCAATAGTTTGGACTGGGTTGATTTTCCACAGCCATCAATTCCCTCAAGGTTAACAAGCACTTTAATCTTAGCGGAAGGGTCTTAATTAGGGGATTTGTTAGAAAAATGTGTCCATTTGGTTTGAGGGTTATGGTTGTACTGCCAATCAAGGCGAAACTATCGAGATGAGAGACCATGCTATAGATTTAGGACACGAGATAGCTCCAAGTCCAGATAATGCAGAAACGGTGGTAATGGGTACTTGTACGGTTATAGAATCAACACAGAACAAGATGGAAAGGCGTATATCTGAATTGATGGATCAAGGGAAGAATGTAATTGTTAGTGGATGTATGGCTACTGCAGATACCAAACGTTTGAATTCTAGATTCCCAGAAGCTCCTCTTATATCGCCCGGAGATATAGAAGGGCTGGGAGATCTTCTTGGAAGAGGTGGCTGTAAACCAGAGAAACAAGCTTCACCCTTAACCGCAATATTACCGATATCTTCTGGATGTCTTGGACGTTGCACTTATTGTGCTACACTGAGAGCCAGAGGAAGGGTAACCTCACGCACTGTTAATGACATATTTTTCAAGGCTCAATATGCCATAGATTCAGGAAGTAAGGAGTTACTTCTCACATCGCAAGATAATGGTGCATTTGGTGCAGATAGTGATTCTAGTCTGGAGAACTTGTTAACTGAATTATCACATTTAGTGGGAGATTTCAGACTTAGAGTAGGTATGCTGAATCCAATGTTGGTAGCAGGTCGTTCTGAGAAAATGGCCAGAGCATGGAATGACGATCGAACTTACAAGTTCATGCATCTTCCAATTCAATCTGGATCACAGAAGATGCTTGATGCGATGTTGAGAGACCATACATTGGATGATTTCTGGGAAGTAGTGGAAACTTTCCGTTCTCATTATCCAGAAATGATGATAACTACAGATATTATAACTGGATTTCCAGGAGAAACAGATGAGAATCACCAGGCCACTATCGATTTGCTCAGACGTCTCCTACCAGATTTAGTCAACATAACTCGTTTTTCGCCTAGAACTGGAACGCCAGCAGCCAAGTACAAGAGACTTAATGGCAAGATAGTGAGAAACCGTTCAAGAGAACTTACAACTCTAAGACAGGAATTGGGTGCAAAGAGTTTCAAGAGATTTGTAGGCAGAAAAACATCAGTTTTGTCAATAGAGAATCAAAGACCTGGAAGTACACTTTGCAGAGATGACAATTATCGCCCTGTCATAGTCAAAGAAGAATTGGCACTAGGTGAATTTTATGATGTAGAAATAGTAGATTCGGAATATGCTTTTCTAACAGCTATCCTTTGATTTTCCTTTCATCAACTACCGGAATCAACCGTGTGGATTGTGATTGACGAAGTCCTCTCTAACATTAGGTCTACAGTACCAAGTGAGATATTTTTCATCGCCTTCTGGAAAGCGATCTATGAAGAAGTTGCCACTACCGTATTTCTTCTCACCTACACTTTGTAATGCTTTTTTCATTGTTCTACTTACTTTCAGGTCCCTGATAACTTCCTTATCTTTCCAAACTATCATTGGGATTTTTTGTCTGTTATCGACTATAATATACTCATTTGTCTCTTCATATATTTCAGCATCATCGGGAGTATTTTCCAGTTCCACAACCATGCAATTCATGAGCCTTTTTTAGATTACCATTAAAGCTAA